>CAYZFN010000213.1:0-4817 GCA_964477695.1 uncultured Enterobacteriaceae bacterium
ACGCTGCCGATCATCGACGAGCGGATGAGGAATTCCCGCGTCTCGTCGGGGTCGGCGGCGATGCGGCGCAGCTGGGCGAAAGTCTGCTCGCGCGTCGCGGGGTCGGCCTCCTCGAGCATCTTCTTGTTGCCGATCGATTGCGACTGCACGAACTCGATGTTGGCGGTGCGGCGCTTGCGCACGTAAAGGTCGAGCAGGCTTTCGTCGGCCTGGCCGTGGCGCACCTTGCCGAGGTACTCGCCGAGCAGCGCGGCGTCGTGCAGTCCGCCGTTCAGGCCGAACGCGCCGAGCGGATTGTTGAGGTGCGCGGCGTCGCCGGCGAGCAGGATGCGGCCGGCGCGCCAGTCCTTGGCGACGCGCTGGTGCACGCTATAGACGCCCTTCTGCGGCACCTCGTAGCGATGCGGCAACGGCACAAACCGCTGCATGCGCGCCTCGACGGCGTCGTCGGCGAGGACCTCGGCCTCGTCCTCCTCCGGGTGCACCGGGAAGGCGAGCCGCCACAACCCGGGCATGTGGAACACCGCGGCCCATTCCTTCGGGTCGGCGACGTACGCGTTCGAGGTGAAGCCGAAGTTATGGAAGTCCTGCGGCGTGCTGATGACGACGAAGCGCTCCGGCCAGGTGAAGCCCTCGAACTCGGTGCCCATGATCTTGCGCACGGTGCTGCGGCCGCCGTCGCAGCCGATGAGCCAGGGCGTCTCGAAGGACCGGCCGTTGGTCGTCACGCTCACCGAGTCGCCGTGCTGCTCGGCGCTCACGAGCTGGGTCGAGAAAAAGACCTGCGCGTGCGGGAATGCCCGCAGCTTCTCGAACAGGATCGGCGTGAGCTTGAACTGCTCGAGGTGGAAGCGGTAGGGGTAAGGCGTGAGGTCGCCGATCAGGCCGAGGTCCCATTCGACGATCACGCCCTTCTGCCGGTCGCGGATCTGCCAGCGCGGCACCTTGATGCCGATCTGATGCATCGCCTCCGTGACGCCGAAGGGCGCGAGCATCTCGAGCGTCGGCGGGTGAAAGGACCCTGCGCGCTGGTCGATGGTCAGCGCGGGCTCGGCTTCCAGCACACGCACCGCGATGCCCTGGTGCGCGAGCGAAAGCGCGACCGTGAGGCCGACCGGGCCGGCGCCGACGACGATGACCGGGTTCACGCCCTGAAGAATCCCCGCGGCGCCTTGTGCAGGCGCTCGCAGCCCGTCCGGGTCACGCGCACGAGCTCGCCGACCTGGACGCCGGCCGGTTGCTCGCGCGCTATCACGTTCGGTTGCACTACCACTGTCATATTCTCTTCCAGCGTCATGCTCGGCAGCGGACCGGCCGGGCGGCTCCGGGTGCCGACGATCGGCGGGAAATAGCCGCCGCCGAAGCCGTGCATCAGGTCGTCGCACACCGTGAAGCCGCGCTCCTCGATCACGCTCGCCGCATCGAGGATCTGCTGCATCGTCGTGCCATGGCGGATCACCCCGGTCACCGCGTCGAAGGCCGCCTCCGCCGTCTCATGCAGCGCGCGATAGAGCGGCGTCGGTTCGGCGCCGACCGTGAAGCTGCGCAGCACCTGGCCGGAATAGTCCCAGAACGAGCCCGAGAGCTCGCAGAACACGACGTCGCCGCTCTCCACCCGGCGCGAGGAATGGAACTGCGGCGGAACGAAGATCCGCGGCTGCGCCATCGACGTCACGCCGATGTAGTGGATGAAGGTCGTGCCGCCTTCACCCACGTAGGCGCGCTCGACGAGATTCCCCAGCTCCCGCTCCGTCATTCCCGCCCGGATATTCTTCAGTAGTGCATCGAAGCCGGCATCGCTGAACGCGGCGCCGATGCGCAGCCAGTCCAGCTCCTCCTCCGACTTTATGAGCCGCAGGCGAATGTACTCGGCATCGCACTCAACGACAGTGAATTCCTTCTCGAGCTCGCGCTGCTTGCGAGCCAGCAGCGGGCCGATGAGACCGATGCGTTTCGCGCCCCGTTTCTTGAGCTCCGCGAGGGTCAACGAGAGACCGCGGTGCTCGCCCCATCGCACGTCCACGCCGCGGGCCAGCTTCTTCGCGAGCGGAAAATGATTGAACCACTCGACGTGCATGACCATCGTCTCGCCGGGCTTGAAGACCACGTAGGCCTCGACGGTTCCCGGCCAGCCGGTCACCCATTGCGGTGCGTTGCCGGTGCGATGGTCCGTGACGATGAGCAGGTGATCGACATCGTGCTTCGCCATGGTCGCGGCGAGCGCGGCATGCCGGCGCCCGTATTCGGCGTCGGAGAAACGCGGGTACTCCTGCGCGACGATCGCGCGCAGCCTTGGCTCGAGCCGCAGTTCAGACCGCGGCATTCTTGGCGCGCCCGAGCTCTTCGCGATAGAGCGATTCGACGCGCGGCGACTGGTCCTCGAACTCGATCTGGTCGCCGCCGAGCTTGACGCTCACCGCCACCGCTCCCTGGCTCCCCTCAGTAGCACCCAGCAGGGCACGCCGCTTCGACTCCGTGAAGGGATAGCGCAGGCTGCCGAACGCGGTCGCCAGGTAGCGCGAGGGCTTCTCGCTGGTGTTGAAGTGCTGGTGGAACATCCGGTCGGGCGGCGCGAACACGGTGCCGTGCCGCCACCGGACCTGGCGGAAATCGTCCTCGCCTTCGTACCAGAGCAGCGAATAGCCGTGCCCGCTGACGCACATCACGTGGAAGTCCGGGCCGTGGCGGTGCGCCTTCTTGTAGCTGCCGGGCTGCATCTCCGAGATGTGGGCGTGCATCGTGCCGTCGGCGAGGATGAACATGATGTTCTTCGAGCCCTTGCCGCGCTCGTCCCAGCCCTTGAGGTCGATTGCCGAGAGATCGGGCACGAAGTTCGATTCCCACATGTGCTGTCCCGGCCGCACCGGGATGAAGTCGCCTTCGCCGGCGAAATACTTCTGCTGCCCGAGGCGGTCGTCGAAGCGGAACGGGTTGTCGAACACGAACGCCTCGTTATGGAACATGTTGAGCACCGCCGGCAGGTTCGTGGTCGTGGCGAGCCGCGCCGCCTCGGCGCCGCTGCCGTTGAAGTGCCGGTACCGGGTGTTGAGCGGGATGGCGAACAGGCTTCTCGGCCCCCATTCGAAGCTGTGCGTGCGGTTGTCGGCGGTCTCGATCGTCGTGCTGCCGCGCCCCGAGAGCACGTAGATCACCTCCTCGCAGAGGTGCCGCTGCGGCTCGCTCGCCGCGCCGGGCGCGAGCTCGAGCACGAACATCGAGACGAAGTCGCCGCGCCCCTTGAGGTGCACGGCGGCGCCGCCCACGCCGTAGCGCGCCCAGGCGCGCGTCTGCACGTCCGGCAGGTGCACGCCGAAGTCCTCGACCACCGGGATGCCCTCGCCCTTGAGCCACTCGAGATACGGATCCACGCCGATCCGCGGCGCGACGCTTGCATTCATGGCACCTGCCTCCTCAATGCACGGGAAAGAGCAGCGACTTGATCACCACCGGCACCACGTCGCTCGGCTGGATGACTGCGCCGATGTCAACGTAGTCGAATTCCCGCAGCTGCACGCCGTCGATCGAGATCACGCCCGAGGGCACGCCGATCTCGTGCTCGAGGATGTGCCCGAGCAGGCGGCCGACGTCGCGGTCGACCATCACGATGAGCGGCGCCCCCGAGGGTGCGGCCTGCGCGACTCCGGCGGCAAGCTCGCGCAGGCGCTGGTAGTACGGCTCGCCGCTCCAGCGAATGCCGATCGCGACCGGTCGATCGCTTCCCACGTCGAGCTTCTTCAGCGCGCGCTGCACCGCCAAGGCTATGCTCTTCGCGCTGAACGCCGCATCGAGGTGCAGGGCGGGAAAAACCACGGGGACATCGCGCACCGGCAGGCGCGCTCGCGGCGAAAGGTGGATCGTCTTGCCCGAGAGCTGCACGGTGAACTGCGAAGCGCCGATTACCGTCGCGCGAATGCCTTGCCCCGGATCCATGAGCTTGCCGCTCGCCGACACGGCCGCCGCCACGCGCTGCGCGAGCGGCAGGGCGATATCGCCGAAAGTCCGGCTTTCGCGGCCGTAGATGTACTCCGATACGCCGCCGGTAAAGGTGACGAGATGCGGCTCGGCGCGCTCGAGCGGCTCGGTCAGCAGCAGCTCCTTCGCCAGGCCCTCGGGCTTCTTCCCGCCAACCAGATCCAGGACCGCATTCGCGAGCGCACCGGCCAGCCGCTCGCGGTCCGGGCCCGAGAGCGTTTGTCCTAGAACCAGATCAAAACCCAGCGCCCGCGCCGCCTGCCGCGCCGGCTCCTCGACGCGCGTAAGGCGCCCTTCGCCGTCCTGGACGATCAGCCGGCCGCCGACCGCGATTGCGCAGGTGCCGCGGATCTCGCCTTTCTCGATGAGCGCGAACTTGGTCGTGCCGCCGCCGACGTCGACATTGAGCACCGTGCGGTGCGTATGGCGCGAGATAGCGGTGGCGCCCGCGCCGTGCGCGGCGAGCACGCATTCCATGTGGTGCCCCGCGGACGCGCAGACGAACCTGCCCGCCTGCGCGGCGAAGAGGCGCGCGATCGCCTCGGCGTTCCTGCGCTTGATCGCCTCCCCGGTGAGGATGACCGCGCCGCTGTCGATGGTCTCAGGCGAGACGCCCGCCTCGGCATAAGCCGAGTCGATGAACTCGCGCAGGCGCTCGGCGTCGATAGTGAAGTCCGGGAGGAATGGAGTGAAGAGAATCGGCGAGCGCCACAGCACCTCACGCCCGACCACCACGAACTCGCTCGAGAGCAGCTGCGTCTTCCTCTGCAGGTGCACCTTCGCGAACATCAGGTGCGAGGTCGAGCTGCCGATATCGATGCCGACCGTGGTCAGCTCGACATTCT
>CAYZFN010000214.1:0-5142 GCA_964477695.1 uncultured Enterobacteriaceae bacterium
AAGGCGGCGAAGGAGCGCCGGTTCATCATCGACCGCGTCGACGTGCACAAGGCGCGCGTCAGCTACGGCGGCGCGGTCGCCGTCGACGTCCCGGACGTGCACCTGCGCGACCTCGGCAAAAGATCGGGCGGCGCCACCGCCGCCGAGATCACGCGCGAGGTGTGGACCGCGGTCACACAACAGACGATCGCCGCCGCGCCCGCCGCGCTGCGCGGCCTAGAGGACAAGGCGCACGGCGCGATGGACAAGCTACGCGGCATCCTCAAGTAGCGATGGCCCGGCTGAGCGATTCCGAGCTCAAAGGCTTCCTCAACCGCATGCTCGAGGCCGAGCGCGCCGGCGCGCGCGCGCTCGTCGTCTTCATGGAGGACTGGCCGCGCAACGGTCCCGAGTGGAAGACGCTGCGCCGGGTGCACGAGGACGAAGCGCACAACTGCGCGCTGATCGGCGAGCAGCTGAAGCGCCTCGGCCAGGACTACAGCCACGCCACCGGCGAGTTCTACGCCAAGGCGCTCGAAGTGAAGGGAGCGCGGGAAAGAATCGGATTCCTGATTAGAGGCCTGCGCTGGGCGATCCGCGAGTTCGACCAGGCGCTGCCGCAGATCGGCGACCCGGAAGTCAGGCGGCTGTTTCAGGGCATGAAAGACCGCCACGGGCGCAGCGCCACGGCCTGTGAGCCGATCGCGAAACCGTAATTCCGGGACGGAGCCCGAACTATCGGGGCCGATCGCCCTGCAACGTGATGCGGTGCATGACCCGGCGGTAGCCGTGATAGTCGTTGACCGGGTTGTGCTGGGCGCAGCGGTTGTCCCAGAGCGCGAGCGAGCCGGCCTGCCAGGCGAAGCGGCAGGTGAATTCGGGCCGGATCTGGTGCCGGAACAGGTATTCGAGGATCGGTGCGCTTTCCTGCTCGGTCATGTCGCGGAAGCGCATGGTGTGCGCGAAGTTGACGTACAGCGCCTTGCGGCCGGTCTCGGGGTGCGTGCGCACCACCGGATGCTCGGCGACCAGGTCCTTCCCCGCGCCGTCGCGCGCATCGCTCTTTAACCGGTCCTCGCGCGTACGGGTGACGTCGGCCTTCGCCGAGGAGTTCACCGCGACGAGGTTCTCGAGAAGCGACTTCATCCCTGGCGAGAGCGCCTCGTACGCAAGGTACATGTTTGCGAACAGCGTGTCGCCGCCATGCGGCGGAACCTCGCGCGCGAGGAGCATCGACGCCATGGGCGGCACTTCGAGGTACGCGGTATCCGAATGCCACACGCCGCCGAAGTTCACCTTCTCGTGCTCGAGCTTCTTCACCTCGATGATCTCGGGAAAGCCGGCGATGCCCTTCACGAATGGGTATTCGATCGGTCTGCCGATGCGCCGCGCGAAGGCCATGTACTGCTCGCTCGACAGCTCCTGGTCGCGAAAGAATACGACGAGGTGCTCCAGCCACGCCGCGCGGATTTCGCGCACCTGGCCGTCGCTCAGGTCGCGAAGATTGACGCCGCCGATCTCGGCGCCGAGCGCGCCTGCGATCCGCTTCGCCTTCATGGCGTCGCCCGATCGGGCGTTTCCTCGATCACCGTGGTGCGGCGCATGTCGCGCGGATATTTCGTGTCGTCGAAGGGCGTCCCGCGGTGCATGGTCTGCAGGTTGTCCCAGACCACGAGGTCGCCCACGCGCCAGCGATGCCGGTGGACGAAGCGCGGCTGCGTCGCGAATTCGATCAGCTCGGCGATGAGCTTGCGTCCCTCCTCCACCGGCCAGCCGATCACGTGCGAGGCATGCGAGGCGAGGTAGAGCACGTTGCGCTGCGAGCCCGGATGGCGATGCACGAGGCAATGGCGCGCGGGCGGGCGGGTCGCCTTCTCGTCCTCGCTCGCCAGCATGCCGCCGAGCGCCCGCGAATGCCAGACCGAATGCTCGACCACGAGCGGCGCGATCCGGTCCTTCATCGCCGGCGGCAGCGCCTCGTAGGCGGCGCGCATGTCGGCGAACTCCGTGTCGGCGCCGCCCGGCGGGACCGAGTGGCAGGAAAGCAGCGAATAGACGCCGCGCCGCTGGTCGTAGGACGCATCGGTGTGCCAAAGGAGGTTGCCCTTGTTGTAGGCGCGCCGCCGATCGTCCTCCGGCAGGATGCGGCCCTCGGCATCGATGTTGCCGATGTCGATGATCTCGGGCAGCGCGAAGCGCGACCTGGACTTGCCGACCGTCAGGAGCATTCTCATCGGCATGAGCGGCCCGAGCCCGCGGCTGAAGTCGACATGCTCCGCGTCGCCGACCGGTCTTTCGTTGCGGATGATAGCGACCGCGTAGCGGTCCATGGTGCGGCGGAACTCGGCGGGGTCGATTTCGCCGAGCGCCAGGCCGCGAATCTCGGTGACGAAGTTTCTTTCGTCCATAATTCGCGATTATGCAATCGAACCTGCGCCTCGCTCCCGCCCAGGTCCAGATGGAACGGCGCAAGGAGATCATCTACCTGCGTTCGCCGCAGAAGCTCGGCCCTTATCCGCGCTGCGTCACCGAATGGCTGTCGCAGTGGTCCGACAAGGCGCCCGCCCGGGTCTTTCTCGCCGAAAGGAAAGGCGATGGATGGCGCAAGCTCACCTATCGCGAGACCTACGGCGACGTACGCCGGATCGGCCAGGCGCTGCTCGAGCGCGGCATCGGGCCGGAGCGGCCGGTGGCGATCCTTTCCGACAACGGCATCGATCATGCCCTGCTCGCTCTTGGGGCGATGCACGTGGGCATACCGGCGGCGCCGATCTCGCCCGCCTATTCGTTGATGTCGAAGGACTTCGGCAAGCTGAGATACATCTTCGAGCTGCTGAACCCCGGGCTCGTGTACGCCGCGGATCCGAAGAGGTTCGAGCCGGCGCTCGCCGCGGTCGGCGCCAGGTCGACGAGCGTCCAGGAGCTGCTCGAGGTGAATCCCGGCTCGCTTCTCGAGCGTGCGTACCTGCACGTTCGGCCCGAGACGGTGGCGAAGATCCTCTTCACCTCCGGCTCCACCGGGCTGCCCAAGGGTGTCGTCAACACGCACCGCATGCTGTGCGCGAACCAACAGATGCTCGCGCAGGCGTGGCCCTTCGTCGAGGACCGGCCGCCGGTCGTGCTCGACTGGCTGCCCTGGAACCACACGTTCGGCGGCAACCATAACTTCAACCTGGTGCTGCGAAACGGCGGCACGCTCTATATCGACGGCGGCAAGCCCGTGCCGGGTCTCGTCGAGACCACGGCGAAGAACCTCTCGGAGATCTCGCCGACGATGTACTTCAACGTGCCGCGCGGCTACGACCTGCTGCTGCCGTTCCTCGAGCGCGAGGCGGCCCTAAGGAAGAAGTTCTTCCGCGAGCTGGACGTGATCTTCTACGCCGCGGCGGCGCTGCCGCAGAACCTCTGGGATCGCCTTAAGGAAGTGGCACGCCAGGAGAACAACACCCGCGTCGCCATGCTTTCCGCCTGGGGATCGACCGAGACCTCGCCGCTCGCGACCTCGGTGCACTTCCCGATGGAGCGGCCGGGCGTGATCGGCCTGCCGGTCGCCGATTGCGAGCTGAAGCTCGTGCCTGCCGCCGGGAAGCTCGAGGTCCGGGTGCGCGGCCCGAACGTCACACCCGGCTATTACAAGCGGCCCGACCTCACTGCAGCGGCGTTCGACGACGAAGGCTTCTACCGCATCGGTGACGCCGTGCGCTTCGCCGACCGCGACGACCCGGCGCAGGGCATCGTCTTCGACGGACGCGTCGCCGAGGACTTCAAGCTTTCCACGGGCACCTGGGTCAACGTCGGGGCGATCCGCGTCAAGCTCATCGCGGCAGCCGATCCGCTCATTGCCGACGCGGTGATCACCGGCCACGACCGCGACGAGATCGGCGCGCTCGTCTTCCCGAGCCCCGCCGCCAAGGATGAGCCCGATCTGGCTTCCCGTTTGAGGAATGCATTGGAAAAACTGAACAGCGCGGGCGGCAGCTCGACCCAGGTCCGGCGAGCGCTCGTGATGAGCGAGCCGCCCTCGATCGACGCGAACGAGATCACCGACAAGGGGTACACGAACCAGCGCGCGGTGCTGGAGCGGCGCGCGGCCCTGGTGGAAAAGCTTTACTCGGAAAGCCCGGAAGTCATCCGCGCTTAGCGGTGCCCAGCCAAACAATCGCGCCCACCACGAGGAAGGCGCCTAGCACCTGCAGCGGCCTCACCGCCTGGCCGAGAAAGAACCAGGCGAGCCCGAGCACCGCGATCGGCTCGAAGTTGAGCCCGATGGTGGCCGCCGTCCCTTCGATGCGCGGCAGGACGATGAAGAGCGTGGTGATCGCGCTGCCATAGAGCACCGTGAGGAGCGCGAGCCCGAGCCAGCCTTTGCCGTCCGCCGGCAGCGTCAGGCCGTGCGTCGCTGCACCGGCGCTCAGCACGACCGATGCGGTGACGGCCATCATCAGGAACGTGCGCAGCCGTCCGTCGAGCCCCTTGAGCCAATGCACGTTGAAGTACATTACGAAGGCGAAGCAGAACGCCGCTGTCAGCGCGAATGCAGCGCCGATGCCGATTTCCGCCAATCGCCCTTGCAGGTTCGTAAAACGAACATCCAAGGCAAGGGCGAGGCCGAGCAGCGCGATCGGTGCGGCAAACAGCGCGACGCGCGGCGGCCGGTCCTTGCCGGCGGTCCACGAGATCAGCACGTACAGCATCGGACAGGAAGAGAACACGAGCAGCGCAAGCGCGACCGGGATGCGCGCCACCGCCGAGTAGAGGCAGAAGCTCTGCGCCGCGACCAGCAGGCCGACGAAGAGCGCCCGCGCAAGCGTGCCGCGGCTCATGGCGACCGGAACCTTCTGCAGCCTCAGGAGAGCGAGCAGCGCGAGCGCTGTCACCCCGGAGCGCATGCCGACCGCCGTGGGCACGCTCGCCCCGTGGTCGAAGGCGAGCCGGGCTGCGACATGGTTCGAGCCGAACGTTGTGGCGATGACGAGCAGTACCAGTATCGCGGCTCCCTGCGGGATGCGAGCCTGCACGGCTAGCGGAACTGCGGATCGACCGGCGGGCGCAGGCCGTTCGCCAGGCGGTTCGTCTCGTTTGCGAGGCCGACCACCGCCATCAGCTCCATGAACATCGCGTCGCTCATGCCTTTCTTGCGCGCGGCGGCGGTGTGCGAGTAGG
>CAYZFN010000215.1:0-26691 GCA_964477695.1 uncultured Enterobacteriaceae bacterium
GCGCCGCGCTCGGCGTGCGCCTCGATCAGCTCGAGGACCGCCACCGGATCGGCGCCATAGCCGACCAGATCGCCGAGAAAGGCATGGCGCTGCGCGCCGAGCGCAGCGGCGTGGTCCAGGCAGGCGCTCAGCGCCTCGAGATTGCTGTGGATATCGGCAAGAAGAGCGAGCTTCAGCGCACCTGCCTCAGCTGCTCGAGGATCGTCGGATTCTCGAGCGTCGAGACGTCCTGGGTGATCTCCTCGCCACGCGCAATGGCGCGCAGCAGCCGCCGCATGATCTTGCCGGAGCGGGTCTTCGGCAGGTTGTCGCCGAAGCGGATGTCCTTCGGCTTGGCGATCGGGCCGATCTCCTTGCCGACCCAGTCGCGCAGCTCCTTGGCGATCTTCTGCGCCTCCTCGCCGGTGGGCAGCGCGCGCTTCAGCACGACGAACGCGCAGACCGCCTCGCCGGTGAGGTCGTCGGGCCGCCCGACCACCGCGGCCTCGGCCACCAGGGTCTTGTGCGCGACCAGCGCCGACTCGATCTCCATCGTGCCGAGGCGGTGGCCCGAGACGTTGAGCACGTCGTCGATGCGGCCGACGATGCGGAAATAGCCCCCCTCGTCCATGCTCGCGCCGTCTCCCGCCAGATACAGCTTGCCCTTGAAGTCGTCGGGCCAGTAGGTCTTCTTGTAGCGCTCCGGGTCGCCCCAGATGGTGCGCAGCATCGCCGGCCACGGCCGGCGAATGACCAGGATGCCGCCCTTGCCCTTGCCGACCGACTGGCCGGTCTCGTCCACCACGTCGGCGAAGATACCCGGCAGCGCGAGCGTCGCCGAGCCCGGCTTGGTCGGCGTCGCGCCGGGGAGCGGCGAGATCATGTGCCCCCCGGTCTCGGTCTGCCACCAGGTATCGACGATCGGGCAGCGGCCGTTGCCCACCGTCTCGTGATACCAGATCCAGGCTTCCGGGTTGATCGGCTCGCCGACGGTGCCGAGGATACGCAGCGACGAGAGGTCGTACTTCTTCGGCAGATCGCCGCCCGCCTTGATGAGCGAGCGGATCGCGGTCGGCGCCGTATAGAACACGTTGACCTTGTGGTCCTGGATGATCTTCCAGAAGCGCCCGGCGTCCGGATACGTCGGCACGCCTTCGAACATCACCTCGGTCGCGCCGACGGCGAGCGGCCCGTAGGTGATGTAGCTGTGCCCGGTGACCCAGCCGACGTCGGCGGTGCACCAGAAGACGTCGCTTGGCTTGTTGTCGAACACCCACTTCATCGTCAGTGCGCACCAGAGGAGATAGCCGCCGGTGGAGTGCTGGACGCCTTTCGGCTTGCCGGTGGAGCCCGAGGTATAGAGGATGAACAGCGGGTGCTCGGCGTTGACGTTCACCGGGTCGCAGGTTTCCGGCTGTCCTTTCACGACGTCGTCCCACCATTTGTCACGCGGCGACTGCATCGGTACCGTGCTGCCGGTGCGCTTGTAGACGATGACGTTCCTCACCTTGTCGCAGCCGCCCATGGCGAACGCCTCGTCGACCACCGGCTTGAGCGGGATCTCCTTGCCGCCGCGGAACTGCCCGTCGGCGGTGATCACCTCGGTCGCGCCGGCGTCGATGATGCGCTCCTGCAGCGACTTCGCCGAGAAGCCGCCGAACACCACCGAATGAGTGGCGCCGATGCGCGCGCAAGCCTGCATCGCCACCACGACCTGAATCGACATCGGCATATAGACGAGCACCCGGTCGCCCTGCTTCACGCCGTGCGCTTTGAGCGCGTTGGCCATCTGGCACACCTTGCGGTGCAGCTCGCGGTAGGAAATTTTCGTGACCTTGCCGTCGTCGGCCTCGAAGATGATCGCGATCTTGTCGCCCTGCGTCTTGAGATGCCGGTCGAGGCAGTTGTACGAGGCGTTCAGCTCGCCGTCGTGGAACCAGCGGAAAAACGGCGCCTTCGACTCGTCGAGCACCTGGGTGAAGGCCTTCGACCAGCTGAGCGTCTCGCGCGCCTGCCTGGCCCAGAAGCCTTCGAAATCGCGCTCGGCCTCGGCGACGAGCTTGCGATAGGCCTCCATGCCGGAGATGTTGGCCTGCTTGACGATCGCAGGCGAAGGCGGGAAGACGCGCTTTTCCTGCAGTATCGATTCGATGGTCGACGCCATGCTTTCCTCCTCGTGAATACCTCGGAATGCAATCACCAAATCAAAGGCCTGTAAAGCCTCCCGCCGACTCTCGCTGTGCTACAGTGGCGCCCCGCTTTTCCGCCCCGCCGCAAATGACGACGATCAAGAAAGACGACCTCGTCCAGAGCGTCGCCGACGCGCTCCAGTTCATCTCCTACTACCATCCGGCGGATTACATCCGCGCGCTCGGGCGCGCCTACGAGCGCGAGCGCTCGCCGGCGGCGAAGGACGCGATCGCGCAGATCCTCACCAACTCGCGCATGTGCGCCGAGGGACACCGGCCGATCTGCCAGGACACCGGCATAGTCAACGTGTTCGCGAAGGTCGGCATGGACGTGCGCTTCGATTTTCCGGATTTCGAGCCGGCCATCAACGAAGGCGTGCGCCTCGCCTATCTCGATCCGGACAACAAGCTGCGCGCCTCGGTGCTCGACGAGTCGGATTTCGGCCGCCGCAACACGCGCGACAACACGCCCGCGGTGATCCAGGTCGAGCTCGTGCCGGGCGACAAGCTCGAGATCGATGTCGCCGCGAAGGGCGGCGGCTCGGAAGCGAAGTCGAAGTTCGTGATGCTCAATCCCTCGGACTCGATCGTCGAATGGGTGCTGAAGACGGTGCCGACCATGGGCGCCGGCTGGTGCCCGCCCGGCATGCTCGGCATCGGCGTCGGCGGCACCGCCGAGAAGGCGATGCTGCTCGCCAAGCAGTCGCTCATGGAGCCGATCGACATGGCCGAGCTCAAGGCGCGCGGCCCGCGCAGCAAGATCGAGGAGATGCGCATCGAGCTGTACGACAAGGTGAATGCGCTCGGCATCGGCGCCCAGGGGCTGGGCGGGCTTTCCACCGTGCTCGACGTGAAGATCCGTACCTACCCGGTGCATGCGGCAAACCGGCCGGTGGCGATGATCCCGAACTGCGCCGCCACGCGCCATGCGCATTTCGTGCTCGATGGCTCCGGGTCGGCGGAGTTGGAAGCACCGCGCCTCTCCGACTGGCCGGCGGTGACGTGGACGCCGGACGCGAAAGCCAGGCGAGTGAATCTCGACACCCTGACCCGGGCGGAGGTCGCGAGCTGGCAGCCGGGCGAGCGCCTGCTGCTGTCCGGAAAGATGCTGACCGGGCGCGATGCGGCGCATAAGCGGATTCAAGATTTGCTCGACCAAAACAAGTTACTTCCGGTGGACTTCACGAACCGCGTCATCTACTACGTCGGCCCGGTCGATCCCGTGCGCGACGAGGTGGTCGGCCCGGCGGGTCCGACGACGTCCACGCGCATGGACAAGTTCACCGAGACGATGCTTTCCCGCACCGGCCTGATCGGCATGATCGGCAAGGCCGAGCGCGGTCCGGCGGCGATCGAGGCGATCCGCAAGCACAAGGCCGCGTATCTCATGGCCGTCGGCGGCGCCGCCTATCTGGTGGCCAGGGCGATCCGCAAGTCGCGCGTGCTCGCCTTCGCGGACCTCGGCATGGAGGCGATCTACGAGTTCGAGGTGCAGGACATGCCGGTGACCGTCGCCGTCGACGCCCAGGGCACGGCCGTTCACACCACGGGACCGGCCGAATGGGCGCGCAAGATCGTTGAGCTGAAGCTGCCCGTCGCCGCCGCGTGACCGCCTCACTGTGACGCAGTGGCGCGGCGTATGGGCCGTGTTCTGCGGTGGCCTCGTCGCCGGCGCCTACATGACCAAGGTGCCGCCCGCGCTGCCCGGCTTGCGCGGCGAGCTCGGCCTGACGCTGGTGGAATCGGGACTGATCGTCACGACGTTCAACGTGCTTGGCATGCTCGTCGGCATGCTCGCGGGGATGGTGTGCGATCGCCTCGGTCATAAGCGTCTCGCGCTCGCCGGCCTCGTCGTCATGGCCGCCGGAGGCGCGCTGGGCGCTGCCGCGCACGGCTTCGCCATGCTGCTCTTTTCGCGCTTCGTCGAAGGCGTCGGCTTCATCGTCTTCGCTGTTCCCGCGCCCGCGCTCATGACCTCGCTCACCGCAAACGCGCGCGACCGCGCCCGGGCGCTTGGCATCTGGAGCGCCTACATGCCGACGGGCGGCACGATCGCGCTGCTCGCCGCACCGCCGCTGATCGGCGCCGGCGGGTGGCGCGTCCTTTGGCTCGTGCTTGCAGGCGCAGCGCTTGCGGCGGCCGTGCCGTTTGCCGCAGCGGTGCCGTCTTCGCGCCCGGCGCATATCGGCTCGCTACGCCTGGTGGCCGAGTCGATCCGGCAGAAGGGCAACATCGCCATGGCGCTGCTTTTCGCTTGCTATGTCGCGCAATGGACCTCGATCATGGTCTGGCTGCCGACGTTCCTCACCGAGCAGGGCATCGCCAGCTCCGCTGCAGCGTTCGCCACTGCGCTCATGGTATTGGTCAACGCTCCGGGCAACCTGCTCGGCGGATGGCTGCTCTCGCGCGCCGTTCCGCGCGGACGACTGGTCATCGCGGCGAGCGCCATCGCCGCGCTGTGCGAGATCGGCATGCTGGCTGCGGCGCTCCCGGGCGCCTTGCGCTACGCGCTGGTGCTGCTCTTCTCGCTGTGCGCCGGCGTCATTCCCGCCTCGATCTTCGCCGGCCTGCCCGTGCATGCGCGCTCGCCGCAGCATATCGCCACCGGCAACGGCATGGTGCTGCAGTTCTCCAACCTCGGGCAGTTTCTCGGGCCGCTCGCCATCGCCTGGCTGGCGTCGCGTTTCGGCTGGCATGCCTCCGTTTGGGCGCTCGTCGCCTTCGCGGCCGGCGGCGCCGCCTGCGGCTTTGCCCTGCGCATTATCGAAAGGCCGCGGCGCTAGAATCGGCCCCATGCCCGATGTCCTGATCTGCGAAGTGGGGCCGCGCGACGGCCTGCAGAATGCCAAGCACCTGATGCCGACCGAGGCGAAGAAGGCGTGGATCCGCGCCCTCGCCGCGGCCGGCCTGCGCGAGATCGAGGTCGGCTCGTTCGTTCCGCCGAAGCTGATTCCCGCGATGGCCGATACCGGCGAGATCGTCGCGTATGCCAAGGCGATTCGCGGCGTGAAGGTGGTGGCGCTCGCGCCCAACCTGAAAGGATTCCAGCGTGCCCTGGAGGCCGGCGCGCACAAGGTCACCTTTCCCGTGTCGGCGAGCCGCGAGCACAGCCTGTCGAACGTGCGCATGACGCCCGAGCAGATGGTCGAGGAAGTGCGCAAATGCGCCGAGTTTCCTCATCCAGGCGTGGAGATCGAAGGCGCCGTGTCGACCGCCTTCGGCTGCACGATGCAAGGCGCCGTGCCAGAGGACGAGGTGGTGCACATCGCGGGCGCGCTCGCAGAATTCTGCGACGGCGTGGCGCTGGCCGATACCGTTGGGTATGCGAATCCGGCACAGGTTCGCCGCCTTTTTCGCCGAGTCAGGGAGACCATCGGTGAAAAGCTGGAAGGCGCGCACTTCCACGACACGCGCGGCCTCGGCCTCGCCAACGCGCTCGCCGCCTACGAGGAAGGCGTGCGCGCCTTCGACAGCTCCATGGGCGGACTGGGCGGCTGCCCGTTCGCGCCCGGGGCTAGCGGCAATGTGATCACCGAGGATCTCGTGTTCATGTTCGAGAGCATGGGCGTTCGCACCGGCATCGACCTGGAAAAGCTGTTCGCCGCGCGCACGATCCTGGTCGAGGCCATTCCGGAGGAGCCGGTGTACGGCCATACGCCGCTCGCCGGGCTGCCCAAAGGATTCCGTGCGGCTGCTTGACGGCGTACGCGTCGTCGAGTTCGCGCACATGGTGATGGGGCCCTCCTGCGGCCTCATCCTCGCCGACCTCGGCGCCGAGGTGATCAAGGTCGAGCCGCTCGAAGGCGACAACACGCGCCGGCTCGAGCATGCGGGCGCCGGCTTCTTCCCGGTTTTCAACCGTAACAAGAAGAGCCTGGCGGTGGACCTCAAGCATCCGGAGGGGCGCGAGGTCGTGCTCAAGCTGATCGACCGGAGCGACGTGGTCACGGAAAACTTCCGCCCTGGCGCGCTCGACAAGCTGGGCTTTTCCTACGAGGCGCTGAAGAAGCGCACTCCGCGGCTTGTCTACTGCTCCCTCAAGGGATTCCTAAAGGGCCCGTACGAGCACCGCGCGGCGCTCGACGAAGTGACGCAGATGATGGGCGGGCTCGCCTACATGACCGGCCTGCCGGACCGGCCGCTGCGCGCGGGTTCCTCGGTCATCGACATTCTCGGCGGTACGTTTGCCGCGCTCGGCATCCTCGCTGCGCTGCGCGAGCGCGAGCGCACCGGGCACGGAAGGCGCGTCACGAGCGCGCTTTTCGAGACCACCGCGCTGCTCGTCGCGCAGCACATGGCGCAGTACGAGATCACCGGCGAGGCGCCGCCGCCGATGTCGGTGAAGCGGCCGGCCTGGGGCGTCTACGATATCTTCGACACCGCGCGCGGCGGTCGCCTCTTCGTCGGCGTGGTCACCGATACTCAGTGGAGCGTGTTCTGCCGCGAGTTTGGCCTGACCGAGCTCGCCGCCGATGCAAGGCTGCTCAGCAACGGCCTGAGGGTCAAGGAGCGCAGCTGGCTTATTCCGCGCCTCGCCGAGACGTTCCGCAAGTTCGCGACGGAAGAGCTGACGCGCAAGCTCGAGGCGATCGGCCTGCCTTTCGCGCCCATCGCGAAGCCCTGGGACCTGCTCGAGGATGCGCACCTCAGCGCCTCGGGCGGACTGCTCGACACCGAGGTCGGCGGCAAGACGATCCGCGTGCCTGCGCTGCCGCTCTCGTTCGACGACGAGCGGCTCGGCAAACGCGCCGATCCGCCGCGGGTCGGCGAGCACGGCGCGCAGCTGCTCGGCGAGATCGGCTATTCGGCCGACGCGGTGCGCAGCCTCGCCGAGCGGCGCATCGTCGTCCTGGCGCCCGCCTCCTGACTCTTCAAGCTTTATCTACAGAGGCGCTGCCGGGGCCGAAGCTGGCGACGAACAGCAGGCCGCCGATGATCGCCAGGTTCTTCATGAAGTGGTTCATCTGGTTGCCGTACTGCGCGGCGTCGACCTGCCAGAAGCGGTGCGCGGCGAAGGCGGCAATGAGCACGAAGAGCGCGAGCAGCCAGGCGATCCAGCGCGTACGCCAGCCGATAATGAGCAGCACGGCGCCGCCGATCTCGATCACGATGGCGAGCACCGTGAACAGCTCGGGGGCCGGAAAGCCCAGCTTCGCGAAGTAGCCCGCGGTTGCGGCGAAGCCGAGCAGCTTGCGCACACCGGCATTGAGAAAGATGGCGCCTATGAGGATGCGCCCGGCCAGAAGGACGAGCGAGTTCGCGTTGGACGCGACGGCAGTCTGGTTCATGTCCCCTCCCTTGTGCCGCGGATTATGCCGCCGGAAGCGCTTTCGCGTCGACGAGCACGAACGCGATCCGGCAGGGCACGCTGCCGCGGTTGACCCACGCATGGTCCGTGCCCTGCTGGACCAGGACGTCGCCCGCCGACAGGTGCACCTCCGAGTCCTCGAGCAGCATGTCGATCTCGCCTTCGAGGACCATCGCATAATCGACGCTGCGCGTGCGGTGCATGCCCGGATGGCGGGCGGCGCCGCCCGGCGCAACGCCCATCTCCTTCAGGATCGCCTCACGCGAGCGCGGCCCCTGCTCGGGCGGAATATCCACGACGCGGAAGATCGTGCCCGACTCGGGCGGCGGCACGCCGATCTCGCGCGCGGCACGATCGGCGGTCGCTGCGATCTCGGCCGGCGTCTCGTCGGTGACCCAGACCAGGGTCGATACGAGGCCCGAAGCCTGGCGCACGCGCGCATTCGGCGCCGGGCCGTCGAACAGCACGACCCCTTTGCCGGCGCGATGGCCGGTCACTACGCGGCGTACCGGCTTCATTCGGGCGTCACTCCTGCGGAGCGCAGCGCGGCGCCGTACTTGTCGTAGTCGCGCCGCAGGATCGCGGCGAACGCCTCCGGCGGCCCACCGCTGACCTGCAGGCCGGAGCTCTCCAGCCTCTGGCGGGTCTCGGGGCTCGCGAGCACGGCGTTCAGCTCCTGGTTGATGCGCTCGACGAGCGCGCGCGGCGTACCGGGCGCGGTCATGACGCCGTGCCACGTGACCAGCTCGAAGCCCGGAATGGTCTCCGCCATCACCGGCAGCTCCGGAAGCAGGCCGCCGCGGTGCGGCGCGGTGGAGGCGATAGCGCGCACGCGCCCGGCCTTGACCTGGCCCGCGGCGATGTTGACGACATCGAAGAGCAGATCGATCTCGCCGCTCATCACGGCGTTCATCGCCGGCCCATTGCCCTTGTATTGAACCATCAGCAGATCGGCGCCCGCGTGCGTGCGCAACAGCTCGCACGCGACCGACGGCAGCGCGCCGGAGG
Source organism: uncultured Enterobacteriaceae bacterium (assembly GCA_964477695.1). Taxonomy (GTDB): domain Bacteria; phylum Pseudomonadota; class Gammaproteobacteria; order Burkholderiales; family SG8-39; genus SCGC-AG-212-J23. The sequence continues at coordinate 8,485 of CAYZFN010000215.1, forward strand.
CGCCGCAGGTTGCCTTGCCGGGATTGGATTTGATGTAGGCCAGCACTTCGCCCGTGCTCGTGGCCGGAAATCCGGTGCGTGCAACGAGCACCATGGAAGCGACGTCGAGGTGGATCACCGGCGCCAGATCGCGGAACGGATCGACGCTCCCCTTCATGTAGAAGGGGTTGGTGATGACGCTCGGCACGACGAACAGCAGCGTGTATCCGTCGGGCGCGGCCTTGGCGGCGGCCGCATGGGCGATGTTGCCGCTCGCGCCGGCGTGGTTCTCGACCACGTTCGGCTGTCCGCTACGCTCGCCGAGGCCGGCGGCGACGATGCGCGCCACCACGTCCGCCGGCCCGCCCGGCGCGAACGGCACCAGCCAGCGGATCGGCTTGCTCGGCCAGGCCGGCTCTTGCGCGTATGCCGGCGCCGCGATCAGCAACAGCATGAGCAACCACTGCTTCATCGTCTCTTCTCCCGTAGTGCTTGCCAGACCTTGAAAGGCGTCGCCGGCATGGCGAGGTCGTCGATCTCGAGCGCGTCGCAAAGCGCGTTGATCACCGCCGCGGTGGCAGGGACGATGCCGCTCTCGCCGCCGCCCTTGACGCGCAGCGCATTGCCGGCGGTCGGCTCCTCGACGAGCTCGCCGTCGAAGGCCGGCAGGTGCTCGGCGCGCAGCATCGCATAGTCCATCCACGACCCGCTGAGGATCTGCCCCTCGCCGTCGTAGACCATGCCTTCGACGAGCGCCTGGCCGATTCCCTGGACGATGCCGCCGTGCGTCTGGCCGTGCACGATGATTGGATTGATCGGCTGGCCGACGTCGTCGACGGTGGTATAGGCAACCACGCGCGTTTCGCCGGATTCCGGATCGACCTCGACCTCGCAGACGGCGCAGCCGCCGGGATAGGCCGGAATACGGGCGCGCAGCTCCTCGCGTGCCGCGAGCGGCGCTAGTTCGAGCAGCGGCACGCGCCGATCGGTGCCGGCAACGCGATACTCGCCGCGCTCGAAGACCAGGTCTTGCGCGTGCGCTTCCAGGCGCGCCGCGGCCGCCTGCCGTCCCAGCTCGACGACGGCGTCGCAGGCGCGCAACGCGAGATTGCCCGCATAGCGCATCGAGCGGTCGGAGTGCGTTCCGCCGCCAGCCTCGACGAACGCGGTGTCGCCGCTTCGCAGCGCGACGGTTTCGATCGGCACGCCGAGCTTGTCGGCGACCACCTGGGCGAACGACGTTTCGTGCCCCTGCCCGGTCGATTGCGTGCCGGCAATGATCTCCACGCGCTGCGGCGTGACTTGCAGGTGAACCCGCTCCATGGGAGCGCCCACGGGCGATTCCACGTAATTGGCGATGCCGATGCCGCGCAACCGTCCGCGCGCCGCGCTCTCCGCGCGGCGGCGAGGAAAGTCGTGCCAGCGCGAGCGCTCCAGCGCTCGCTCGAAGTAACGCGGAAAATCGACCGCATCCATCGCAAGACCCATGGGGGTGCGATAGGGCAGCTCGTCCTTCGTAACGAGGTTGCGCCGCCGGATCTCGGCGCGATCGAGGCCGAGCCGCCGCGCCGCGATGTCGAGCAGGCGCTCGATCGCGTGATGCGCTTCGGGACGGCCGGCGCCGCGGTAAGGCACCGTAGGAAGCGAGTTGCTCGTGTGCGCGTGGATCGTCAGCTTCGCCGCGGGAACACGGTACGCGGTGGTCAGGGTATTGCGGAAGTTCGACGGCGGCACGAACGACACCGTATGCCCGCCGAGGTTCGCGCGCAGCTCGACCTCGTACGCGAGGATGCGGCCCGCCGCGTCGAACGCAAGCGCCGCCGCGATCGTGCTGTCGCGTCCCTGGAAGTCCGAGACGAACGCTTCGCTGCGCTCGCTCGTCCAGTGCACCGCGCGGCCGACGCGCTTCGCCGCCCAGAGCACGGCGACCTGCTCGGGTTGCAGATAGGTGCGCGGTCCGAAGCCGCCGCCGACGTCGCGCGACACCACCCGGATCGCCTCCGTCTTGAGCACGCGCGAGAGGAGGTGCTTGAGATGCAGCGCGCCCTGGCTGCCGGTGATGAGCGTGTAGCCGCCATTCTCATAGGCGCCGATCGCCGAGCGCGGCTCGAGCTGGCAATTCGCGATCCGTTGCTGGCTGAGTTCATGGCGCACGACGTGCGCCGCCGCGGCGAAGGCCCGGCCGACCGCCTCGGCATCTCCGGAAACCGCTTCCAGGCAGATCGCCTCGACCGGCTCGAGCGGCCGGTAATCGACGCTCACTTGCTCGGCGGCATCGCGCGCCTGCGCCGCACTGTCGGCGATCACCATGGCGACCGGCTCGCCCACGTGCCGCACTTCGTCCTCGGCGAGGGGCCACTGCGGCGCCTGCCGCGGATCGTCGAAAGCGCGGCGGCCGATGTCGTACAGGGAAAGCGGGTTCGGCACATGGTCGACCGGCCCGAGGCCGTCGGCGCGATAGTCGTGTGCCGTCAGCACGGCGAGCACGCCGGGCGCCTTTGCCGCCGCCTCCGCGGCGATGCCGAGGATGCGCGCATGCGCGTGCGGCGAGCGTACGAATGCGCAGCGCACTTCGCCAGGCCAATGCTCGTCATCGGTGAACCGGCCCCGGCCGCTCAGCAGCCGGTCGTCTTCAAGGCGCGCTAGCGGACGGCCGATGTACATACCTTCCTTCGTCGTCGCGTCCGAGCTGCCCTGCCAGGCGCAGCGCCTCGAGCTCGCGCACGATCTCGCGTCCGTCGCGGCTGCCGCGCGCGCTCATCAGTTCCACGAAGAACTTCGGCCCGTCGGCGAGCGCCGCGGCGATGCTCGCGAAGCGCCGGCCTTCATAGCGGGGCGGCTCGGGAGTGAGGGTTTCTATGCTGCGCCTGCCGGCGAAAGGCACGGTCAGGTCGAAGCCCGCCTTGGAGCTCGTGCGCTCGCCGGCGAGCGACGGATCGAGGGGCATCGCGCGCAGGCCGCCGAGGACGATCAGGTCGCGCGCCGCCTGGAAGCGGGTCGCGAGCGCCCATTCCATCTGCTCGTCGGAATAGACGTCCACGTCCTCGTCGACGACGAAGACGTGCTTCACGTTGGCAAGGCAGCCGAGCACGGCGGCAATCGCGTTGCGCGCTTCGCCGGCCACCCGCTGGCGCAGCCCGACTCGCATGTTGAAGGCGCCGCCGCCCGCGGCGGTGGCGTATACCGCCTTCACCTCGCGCACTGCGCTTTCGAGCGCGCGCCAGGCCGTCACTTCGGCACGCAGCGCATTCAGCTGCGCGGTATCGGTTCGCGACAGCGTCCGGCCGCTGATCGTCGAGGTCTGGAACAGCGCGTCGCGGCGGCGCGTAATCGCCGTGAGGTGGAACACGGGATTCTTCTTCAGCGCGCCGTAATAGCCGAGGAACTCGCCGTACGGCCCTTCCGGCTCGATGTAGCCGCGCTCGTCGAGATAGCCCTCGAGGACGAATTCCGCGTCGGCCGGCACGCGCAGCTCGCTGGTCACGCACTTCACCACCGCAAGCGGCGCGCCGCGCAAGCGGCCGATGAGGCCGAGCTCATCGCCGGGCACGCGCATCGTCGCGGCGATGTGGTCCGCCGGATGCGACCCGACCACGAAGGCGACGGGCAGCCGCTCGCCGCGCTGCACGGCCGCCTGGTAGATCGCCCGCAGATCGGAGGGTGCGTTGAGATCGACGCCCGCCTCGCGCCGGCCGCGCAGCATGAGGCGGCGGATGCCGACGTTCGAAAGGCCGCTCGCCGCGTCGCGCGTCACGTCCATTGCCGATGAAATGTAAGGCGCCCCGTCGAACCCGTGCTGCAGGTGGACGGGCAGCGCCGTGAGATCGGCTGCGCCGGTTTCGACGATCTGCTGCACCGGTGCATCGCGGACCTCCACGACTTCCTGCGCGTTTCCGAGGCGGCGCAGGACTTCGGCGAGCACGCTCTTCGCGTCGCTATTCAACGCGAGGGCAAGGCGCGAGCGGCTGGCGGCCGCGTTTCCGGCCAGCTCCGCGCCGCCGGCGCTCGCGAACCAGACGGCGCGCGGGTTGCCTTCCAGGGCGGCAGCCACGTCGCCGAGCGCGACCGGGCGCGTCACGCGCTCGATCTCGCCGGCGGGCAGCGACTCGAGGAAGCGGCGCAGGCGGAAGCGCTCGAAATCCATCACTCAGAGCGCCACGCTCGTCGCGTCATAGCGGAACAGCCATTCGTAGCGGTCGGCGACGCGCTGCGAAGCCCACTCGCGGTCGATGAAGCGCCGGCCCTGCTCGGGATCGGCGAGCTGGCGGTTGTGGAAGCGCTCGATGTTCGCCGCCGAGCCTTCGACGGTGCGCCGCGTGCGCTCGCGCCGCGCGGCCTCGTAGCGCGGCAGCGCTTCTTCCACAGCGAATTGCGACAGGCAGCGGGCCAGCACGTAGCCATCCTCGATCGCCATGATGGCGCCCTGCGCGAGGAAGGGCAGCATGGAATGCGCCGCATCGCCGAGGAGAGTGGCGCGCCCGACGCTCCAGCGCTCGAGCGGCGGCCGCGCCATGAGCGCCCATTTGTACGGCGCAGCGATCTGCCGGATAAATGCCTGGATGTCGTCGTGCCAGCCGCGATAGTCGGCAGCGAGCTCGGCGGTCGTGCCGCGGGCGCTCCAGGACTCGACCCGCCAGTCCGAGCGCTCGAGCGCGCCGACGAAGTTCATCAGCTGCCCCGCGCGCAGCGGGTAATGCACGACGTGGCCGCCCGGACCGACCCAGTTCGAGCCGACCCTGCGCGCCATGTGGCTTGGCAGCCGCTCCATCGGCACGATGCCGCGCCACGCGATGAAGCCGCTGAACTGCGCGCGGTCGGCGCCGAACAGCGCCTGCCGGACTTGCGAATGAACGCCGTCGGCGCCGATCAAGGCATCGCCGCGCACGTTTTCTTCTTCCAATCTCAGGCTTACCCCGGCGGCGTCCTGCTCGAAGCCGAGGCAGCGCGCGCCGAGGCGGATCGCGTCGGGCTTGGTACGCCGTACCGCGCGCGCAAGGACGTCGAGCAGGTCGGGGCGATAGACGGTGAAATAGGGAAAGCCGTAGCGCTCGATCGAGACCGGGCCGAGATCGAACAGCTTCCAGGTTTCGCCGCTGCGCCAGTGGCGGATCTCCTTGCCCTGCGCCTCGCAGGAGAGCGCCTTCAGCTCCTCGCCCACGCCGAGCGCGTAGAGCACGCGCGTGCCGTTCGCCGCGAGCTGCACGCCGGCGCCGACTTCCTTCAGCTCGCGCGCCTGCTCGTAGACCTCGACGTCGATGCCTTTTTGCAGCAGCGCGAGCGCCGCGGTCAGCCCGCCGATGCCGCCGCCGGCAATCAAAACACGCAGCTTCGCGCGCATGGCGGCGAATATACTGCATCGCATGCGACTCACTCTCGCATGCGGCCGCTACGATCGCACCCAGGCTCTCATCGACGGACGTGTGCGGCCGGAAGGCGTCGCCGAGCTCGTCTACCTCGCGCTGCGGCCGGGCGAGACGTTCTGGCGCATGCTGAACCACGAGGAGTTCGACGCCTCCGAGATGTCGCTCTCCTCCTACACCATCCTGCGCTCGGAAGGCGACGCGCGCTTCATCGCCCTGCCCGTCTTCCCCTCGCGCGTGTTCCGCCACAACGCGCTTTACGTGCGCGCCGGCTCGCCGCTCCGCGATCCGCGCAACCTCAAGGGCAAGCGCATCGGCGTCGGCGATTACCAGATGACCGCGGCGGTCTTCACGCGCGGCTTCCTGCAGCACGAGTATGGCGTGCGCCCCGAGGAAGCCACCTGGGTGGTCGGCAAGCCGATCCGCGCGATCCGCCAACCGAAAGGCGTGGCCATTGAAATCGTTTCCGGGGGCGCGACCCTCGAAGAAAGGCTGGAGAGCGGCGAGATCGACGCGTTGCTGTCGGTCATGATTCCCCGCCACCTCGGAACCAAGGTGCAACGGCTCATCGCGGATTTCCGGCGCGTCGAGGACGAGTACTACCGCCGCACGCGCATCTTCCCGATCATGCACACGCTCGTGCTGCGGCGCGCCGTCTACGAAGCGAATCCGTGGCTGGCGGTCAGCCTGTACCGGGCGTTCTGCCAGGCGCGCGACACGGCGCTCGCCCACCTGTACGACACCGACGCGCTCACGGTCAGCCTGCCCTGGCTGATCGATGCGATCGAATCGAGCCGCGAGGTGGCGTGGGACTACTCGATCGAGGGCAGCCGAGCGACGCTCGAGGCGCTGGTGCAGTACCTCGACGAGCAGCAGCTCACGCGCCGGCGCATGCAGGTCGACGAGCTCTTCGCGCCCAATGTCGCCCCGGCGCTCGCCGACTACCTGCGAGCGACCGGGGAAGACTAGAGGCTACTTGGCTCCCAGCCCCGCGGCGCCCGCCTTGCACACGACCTCGTCCTGCGAACCGGTACCGCCGGAGCAGCCGATCGCGCCGATCAGCTTGCCGTCGGCGACGAGCGGGATGCCGCCGCGCGAGGCGATGACATCGTCGAGCGTGAGCAGATAGCTGTTGCCGCCCTGCACGCCGTTTTCGAAGATCTTCGTCTCGCGGCGGTACTTCGCCGCGGCGCGCGCCTTGTGCTGCGAGATGTCGATCGAGCCGAGCTGCGCGCCGTCCATGCGGACGAAGGCGACCAGGCTGCCCGACCAGTCGACGACCGCGACATTCAGCTTCCAGCCGCGCTTCTGCGCCTCGGCGAGCGCCGCCTGGATCGTGTGCTGCGCCTGCTCGAGGCTGACCGGCGCGCCGTAAGGCACGTCGAACGGCATCTTGTCCGGAACGTTGTCGAGCGGATTGGGCTTGTCCTGCGCAGGCGCATTGAAGGCGGCGAGCATTCCTGCAAAGGCGAAAGCGGCGAGCTTCATGGGTCTCCTCCCCAGGGTGGTGGTTGAGCGAACAAGCTATAAACAGTCAGCCGAGCGCCTTGATTCCCGCGGCGGCGATCTGCTCGTCCTCGTGCGACTGCACGCCGGAGACGCCCACGCCGCCAATGCCGATGCCGTCGACCACGATCGGCAGGCCGCCCTGCACCGGCGTCACGCCCGGCATGCGCAGGAGCTCGGCCCGCTTGGCGACGCGCTCCTGCCAGTTGGCGGTCGAGCGGCGCGTCTCGGCCGCGGTGCGGCCCTTCTCGATCGCGATGCGGGCGTTGGCCGGCGTCGCGCCGTCCATGCGCGCGAGGTGCAGGAGGTGCCCGCCGTCGTCCAGGATCGCGATGCACACGTTCCAGTTGTTCTTTCGCGCCTCGGCCTCCGCGGCCGCGGAGATCTTCTTGCAGTCCTCGAGCGTAAGCATCGGTCGTTGCTTCATGGGTGCAGGGCTTTCCTTATCTGTTCCAGAGCGGCGGGATCTTCGATGGTCGTCAGATCACCCGGATCGCGGCCCTCGGCCAAGGCCTGGATCGAGCGGCGCAGCGTCTTGCCGGAGCGCGTCTTCGGCAGCAGCGAGACGAAATGGACCGCCTTGGGCCGGGCAATCGCGCCGAGCTGGCGGTCGACCGTCGCCATGACCTCGTCCTGCGAAGTCGCCTTGGCGGGGTCCTTGAGCACGGCAAAGGCGAGCGGCATCTGTCCCTTGAGCGGATCGTTGACGCCGACCACGGCGCACTCGGCGACGTTGGGATGCATGCTCACCGCCTCCTCGATCTCGCGCGTGCCGAGCCGGTGGCCGGCGACGTTGATGACATCGTCGGTGCGGCCGAGGATGAAGTAATAGCCGTCCTTGTCGCGGATGCCCCAGTCAAACGTCGAATACACGAGCAGGTCCCGGAAGTTCTTGAAGTAGGTGTTGACGAAGCGCTCGTCGTCGCCCCACACCGTCGACATGCAGCCGGGCGGCAGCGGCGGCGCGATCGTCACCACGCCTTTCTCGCCGTCGGGCACCGGCTGTCCGGTTCCCTCGTGCAGCAGCCGCACGTCGTAGCCGTACACCGGAAAGCTCGGCGAGCCCATCTTGATCGGCGTCTTCTCCACGCCCGGCACCGCGGAGAGCAAAGGCCAGCCGGTCTCGGTCTGCCAGTAATGGTCGATTACCGGCCGGCCGAGCGCCTCGGCGATCCAGTGGTGCGTCGGCTCGTCGAGCGGCTCGCCGGCGAGGAACAGATGCTTCAATGTCCGCAAGTCGTATTTCTTTATGTAGGAGACGTCGTGTTTCTTCAGCACGCGGATCGCGGTCGGCGCCGAGAACATCACCGCCACCTTGTGGTCCTGCACGATCTTCCACCATACCCCGGCGTCGGGGCGGACCGGCACGCCCTCGTACATGATCGTCGTCATGCCGGCGATCAGCGGGCCGTAAATGATGTAGGAGTGGCCGACCACCCAGCCGATGTCCGAGGTCGTGAACATCGTCTCGCCGGCCTCGCCGCAGAAGATGCGCTTCATCGACGAGGCGAGCGCGACCGCATAGCCGCCCACGTCGCGCTGCACGCCTTTCGGCCGGCCGGTGGTGCCGGACGTAAAGAGGATGTACGAGGGCTCGTTCGACTCGAGCCAGGCGCACTCGACCATGGCCCCGGAATGCTGCTTCGATAATGAAACCCAATCCACGTCCCGCTGCGGCAGCAGCTTGAGCTGCGGGTCCAGGCCGCGGTTCAAGAGCAGCACTTTCGGCGGCGGCTGCTTGGCGAGCTTGAGCGACTCGTCGACCAGCGACTTGTAGAGCACGGGCTTGCCCATGCGGCTGCCGCCGTCGGCGGTGATCATGAGCACCGGGCGCGCGTCGTCGATGCGCGCGGCGAGGCTCGCCGCGGCAAAGCCGCCGAACACGACGGAGTGGATCGCGCCCAGGCGCGCGCAGGCGAGGATGGCGAACGCCGCCTCGGGCACCATCGGCATGTAGATGATGACCCGCTCGCCGCGCCGCACGCCGAGCGATTGCATCATCGCCGCGACGCGGTTCACCTCCGAGTGAAGCTCGGCGAACGTGAAATCCCGCCGCGCATCCACCTCGGTGGAAAGCCATATCAGGGCCTTCTGCCCGGCGCGGGTTGCGAGGTGCCGATCGACCGCGTTGTAGCAGAGGTTGGTCTCGCCGCCCACGAACCAGCGGGCGAAAGGCGGACGCGAGTAATCGAGCACCTGGTTGAAGGGCTTCCGCCAGTGCACGAGGCGCGCCTCGTCGCGCCAGAAGCCCGTCCGATCGTCGAGCGAGCGGCGGTGGAACTCGCGATAAGACGTCATCGTTTAAGTTTAGCGGCGATCCGCTGCAGCCGGTGCATTACCTGAGGCGCCACGTCGGCGAGCTTCGTCCAGTCGGTATTCTCGAGCCGCGCCAGGGCGGCGTCGATGTCCGAAGGCAAGCCGGCTGCCGGAGCGGCCTTCGGCGCGGGCTTTGGCGCCTCCGCCGGCGCGTCGAGGCGGCGCAGCGCAGCGCGCATCAGATCCTCGATCGAGCCGGCCTTGTCCGCCGAGAGCGACGCGATGCCGACCCGGCTGGGAAACTTGAGCACCTGGCCGCGGTGCGTCACCTTGGCCTCGGCAAGCTCGCGGCGCAGCCGCTCGGAGAGCGCCTGCATCTGCGCCGCGCTGGTGCCGGCGGCGACGACCATGAAGGTCGATTCGGCGGTGCGGGCCACCGAGTCGTCGGCGCGCACCTTGCCGAGGACCAGCTTCGCCAGGCGGCCGATGATGACCTCGGCGACCTCCCTGCCGGCGGCGCGCAGGATCTCGGCGTAGCTCTCTAGGCGCAGCGCCATCACGGACAGCTCGCCGCCGTGGCGGCGGGCGTGCGAGAAGTGCTGGCGGCCGGCGGTCACCAGGTAGTGCGGGGTGACGGTGCCCGTGATCTCGTCGTGGGTCGCCGTACGGCTCGCGTTCACCATGCGCAGCAGGTTGTCGATGCGCGAGAGCACCTCGGGGGCATCGGCCGACTTGGAGATGAAGTCGTTCGCCCCCGCCTCGCGTGCGCGCTGCTTGGTCGCCGGATCCTCGCTGCCCGAGATGACCACCACCGGAAGCTCGCGGATCCGGCTCTCGGCTGCGCTGCGGATGCGGGAAAGGAGCGCGAAGCCGTTCAGCTTCGGCATGTCGAGGTCGGTGAACACCATGACGATCGACGGATCGCCGGCCACCGCGTTCCAGGCCGCTTCGCCGTCGGCCTCCTCCAGCACGCCGAACGACGCGCTGAGGATGCTCTTGAACGTCGTGCGGACGAACTTCGAATCGTCGACGACCAGGACGCGCTTCTGCGGCACCCCGGCCGTCGACACGGCCTAATCCGAGAGGTCGACCACGACCCGCCGGCTGACCCGCGCGTTGATGAAGTCGTCGAACACGCCGGGCAGCTCGCGCAACGGGATCGTGCGCGCCATCTCCTTGAGGAGCGGCGGCTTGAGGTCGGTGGCAAGACGCTGCCACACGCGGTCGCGGATGTCGTTGGAGCTGCCCCCCGAGTTGATGCCGAGCAGCCGCACGCCGCGCAGGATGAACGGCATGACCGTGGTGTTGAGCGACGCGCTCGCCGCGAGCCCGATGGAGGCGATGACGCCGTTCTCCTTCATCGTCGCTGCGAGCCAGGCGAGCACGGGTCCGCCGAGATTGTCGACCGCGCCGGCCCAGGTCGCCTTGTCGAGCGGCCGGATCTTGTCCAGGTTCAGCGACTGGCGCAGCAGGATCTCCTTGGCGCCGAGCTTCTTCAGCCAGTCGGCCTCCGACTCCTTGCCGGTCAGCGCGACCACGTGATAGCCGAGCTTCGCCAGCGCCGCGATGGCGATCGAGCCGACGCCGCCGGTCGCGCCGTTGACGATCACCGGGCCGCTCTCGGGCCTGAGGCCTTCGTGCTCCATGCGCACGACCGCGATGCCGGCGGTGTAGCCCGCCGTGCCGAACGCCATCGCCTCCCAGAGCGACAGGCCTTTCGGCACCTTGGCGATCCAATCGCCCTGCACCCGCGTATAGGACGAATAGCCGCCGTCGCTCGAGACGCCGACGTATTCGCCGCTCGCGGTGAGCACGGCGTCGCCCTGCTTGAAGCGCGGATCGCTCGAGCTGACGACCGTGCCGGCGAAATCGATGCCGCCCACGCACGCCGGCCGGCGCAGGATCTTGCCCTTGCCGGTCGCGGCGAGCGCGTCCTTGTAGTTGACGCTCGAGTACGCGACGCGCACCAGCACGTCGCCCGGATCGAGCTGATCGATCGTGTAGTCGACGAATTCCCCGCGCATCTTCTTGTCCGGGGTTTCGCTCAGCTTGTAGGCCGTGAACCGTTCCATGGATGCCTTCCGTTATTGCGCCTTGATGCCGGCTTCGCGCACGACGCGGCTCCACTTCTCCGCTTCGGCCGCCATGTGCGCGGCGAACTGCGGCGGGGTCATGTGCAGCGGCTCCGCGCCCTCGCGCTCGAAGCGCGTGCGGATCTCGGGCGAATCGACCACGGCCGCCACCTGGTCGGCGATGCGCTTCGCGATGTCCGGCGGCACGCCCGCCGGGGCGACGATCCCCCACCAGTTGGCCGCCGTCGCGCCGGGCAGGCCGGCTTCGGCGAAGGTCGGCACGTCGGGCAGCGCGGCGAGCCGGTTCGGCCCGCCGACGCCGAGGGCGCGCAGCTTTCCCGAGCGCACGTGCGGCACGTTCTGCACCGCGCTGCCGACGTTCATCTGCACCTGGCCGGCGATCGTGTCGGTGAGCGCCGGACCGCCGCCTTTGTACTGGACGATCACGATGTCGATGCCCGCCTCGAGCCGGAAAAGCTCGGTCGCAAGATGCTGGAAGCTGCCGACGCCGGCGGCCGAGGCGTTCAGCGCGCCGGGCTTGCGCTTCGCAAGCGCGACCAGTTCCTGCGTCGAGTTCACCGGCAGGGAGGCCGGCACCACAAGCAGGCTCGGACCGGTGCCGATGGCGGCGAGCGGCTCGAACCACTGCAGCGCCTCATGCGGCAGCTGCTGCAGGGCGATGCTGACCGGGAACCCGACCGAGACGAGGAGCAGCGTATAGCCGTCGGCGGGCGACTTCGCCGCCGCATTGATGCCGATGGTGCCGCCGGCGCCGCCGCGGTTGTCGACCACGATCGGCTGCCCGAGCCGCTCGCCGAGGCTTTGCGCCAGCGCGCGGCCGACCACGTCGTTGCTGCCCCCCGGCGGGAACGGAATGATGAGGCGCACCGGCTTCGCCGGATAAGCCTGCGCTTGCGCGAAAGCCGCGCAGGCGGCGAGCAAGAGCGCGACGAGCGAGCGCATGAGCGACCTATTCTTGCACTACCGGCGTCGCTCGGTGCGCAGATATTCCACGGACTGCATCTCGTACAGGCGGCTCACCGTGCGCTGGAACTCGGCGGCCTGCTCTCCCGCCGCGAAGAGGCGCTCGGGCTCAGCTGCCGCCGAGACGATGAGATTAACCTTGTCGTCGTAGAACACATCGACCAGCCAGGTGAAGCGCCGCGCGGCGTCGGACTCCTTGGGCGACATGCGCGGCACGCCGGACAGCATGACAGTATGGAAGCGCCGCGCCAGATCGACGTAGTCGGCGTACGAGCGCGGCCCGCCGCACAGCTCGGCGAAGTCGAACCACACAAGGCCGCCGGCGCGCTTGCGGTAGGGAATGACGCGCCCCTCGACGTCGAGCGGCTGGTGCTCCTCCTCCACGTCCTTCAGCTCGGAGAAGATCTTCTCCAACGGCGCATCGCCGCCGAGGTGGTAGACCTGCAGCTTCTCTATCTTCAGGCGCCGATAGTCCGTGCCATTGTCGACGCCCACAATGTCGAGCCGGCTCTTGAGCAGCTCGATAGAGGGCAGGAACCGCTCGCGCTGCAGCCCGTTCGGATAAAGCTGCTCGGGTGCGTAATTGGACGTCATGACGAACTCCACGCCGCGCTCCATCGCCTGCTCGAGGAAGCGGCCGAGGATCATCGCGTCGGCGATGTCGGAGACGTGGAATTCGTCGAAGCACACTAAGCGATAACGACGGGCCGTGCGCGCCGCGACGGCAGCGAGCGGGTCCGCGGTGCCTTTCAGCTCGTCGAGCTCGCGGTGAACCTCCCGCATGAAATGGTGGAAGTGCACGCGCCGCTTGCGCACCAGCGGCACGCAGAGGAAAAAGGCGTCCATCAGGAAGCTCTTGCCGCGCCCGACCGGCCCCCAGAGGTAGACGCCCTTGGGCAGGATCGGTCTCACGAGCAGCCGCTTCAGCGCATTCGAGCGCCGCGCCTTGTAGGCGCTCCACTCCTCGTAGAGGCGTTGCAGGCGCTCGACCGCGCGCCACTGCGCCGGGTCGGAGACGAAGCCGCGCTTCTCCAGGTTCTGGCGGTAGAGCGCGACGACATCCTGGCTCACCCGTTCAGCGATCTCTTGTCCACGGCGAGCGCCGCCTCGCGCATCACCTCCGACATCGAGGGATGCGCATGGCAGGTGCGCGCGACGTCCTCGGCCGAGGCGCCGAATTCGATCGCCACCACCGCTTCGGCGATGAGCTCGCTCGCCAGGCTGCCGATCGCGTGCACGCCGAGGATACGGTCGGTGCGCGCGTCGGCCAGGATCTTGATGAATCCCTCGCCTTCCTCGCGACTGAGCGCCCGGCCGTTGTAGGCGAACGGGAAGCGGCCCGCGCGGTAGGCCGCGCCTTCGCTCTTCAGCTGCTGCTCGGTGGCGCCGACCCAGGCGATTTCGGGCGCGGTATAGATCACCCAGGGAATGGCGTCGTAGTTCACGTGGCCGTGCTGGCCGGCGATGATCTCGGCGACCATCACCCCCTCGTCTTCGCCTTTGTGCGCGAGCATCGGGCCGCGCACCACGTCGCCGATTGCGAAGACGCGCGGCAGGCTGGTGCGGCAGTTCTTGTCGACTTCGATGAAGCCGCGCGCATCGAGCTTGAGGCCCACGTTCTGTGCGCCCAGGTCATCTGTATTGGGCACCCGGCCGACCGAGACGATTAGCCGGTCGCATTCCAATGTTTTACTTGAGTTATCAGCTACAACATATTGTACAGATATGCCTTTCTTCGATTGAGAAACGCGCGTGATGGACACGCCGAGCTCGATATCCAAGCCCTGATTCTTGGTGAACACTTTCCAGGCTTCCGCCGCCACCGCCTCGTCGGCCGCGCCCAGGAAAGTGGGCAGCGCTTCCAGCACCTTGACTCGCGAGCCGAGCCTTCGCCAGACGCTGCCGAGCTCGAGCCCGATGACCCCCGCCCCGATCACCCCGAGCCGCTCGGGAACCGAATCGAAGGCGAGCGCGCCCTCGTTGTCGCAGATGACGTTGTTGTCGACCGGCACGCCGGGCAGATGGCGGGCCTTCGAGCCGGTCGCGATGATCACGTTCTTCGCTTCCACCGGCTCGTCGCCCGCCTGCAGCTTCCATGTCGTGCCGCCGGAAAGAAGTCTCCCGTGCCCCTGCAGCCAGGTGATCTTGTTCTTGCGGAACAGCCCCGCGATGCCGCCCGTCATCTTGGCGACGATGCCGTCCTTCCGCTCGAGCATGGTCTTCAGGTCGAACTTGACGCCCGACGCGCTGATACCGTGCGCCTTGAACTCGTGCGTCACGCGCTCGTAGTTCTCCGAGGACTCGAGAAGCGCCTTGGACGGAATGCAGCCGACGTTGAGGCAGGTGCCGCCGAGCGCGTACGCCCCTTTGGGCGTCTTCCACTGGTCGACGCAGGCGACCGAGAAGCCGAGCTGCGCGGCGCGGATGGCGGCGATGTAGCCGGCCGGGCCGGCGCCGATGACGACGACGTCAAAGCTCTTCACGGGGCACGAAGATCCAAAGGACGAGATAGGCGAATACGGTGACCCCGCCGAACACCAGCCCGAGAGTAAAGAGCATGCGCCAGACCCAGCTCTCCACGCCGGTCAGCCGCGCGAGGCCGCCGCAAACCCCCGCGACCCAGCGATCTTCGCGCGAGCGGCGCAACCGGTTGATCGCGAGCCCCGCGCCCGGCCCGGCCGCGGTCTGCAGCAGGCGCGCCTTGGCCGCCTCGAACTCCTGCGCCGTAAGGCCGCCGCGGCTGTAAAGCTCGTGCAGCTTGACGATCTCGTCGGCGAGCGTCACGCCTAAAGCTCCAGAATCAGCCGCGTCGGATCTTCGAGGGCCTCCTTGATGGCGACCAGGAACAGCACGGCCTCCCGGCCGTCGATGATGCGGTGGTCGTAGGAGAGCGCGAGGTAGTTCATCGGCCTGACGACAATCTGGCCGTTCTCCACCACCGGGCGCTCCCTGGTCGCATGCACGCCGAGGATCGCCGACTGCGGGGGGTTGATGATCGGCGTCGAAAGCATCGAGCCGAAAACACCGCCGTTCGAGATCGAGAAGGTGCCGCCGGTCAGGTCCTCGAGCGCGAGCTTGCCGTCCTGCGCCCGCTTGCCGAAGTCGCCGATCTTCTTCTCGAGCTCGGCGAAGCTCATGCGGTCGGCGTCGCGCAGGATCGGCACGACCAGGCCGCGCGGGCTGCCGACCGCGACGCCGATGTCGAAATATCCGTGATAGACGATGTCCGTGCCGTCGATCGAGGCGTTCACCACGGGGAAGCGCTTCAGCGCGTGCACCGCGCTCTTCACGAAGAACGACATGAAGCCCAGGCGCGTGCCGTACTCCTTCTCGAAGCGCTCCTGGTATTTCTTGCGCATATCGATCACCGCGGCCATGCTCACCTCGTTGAACGTGGTGAGGATCGCGGCCGTCGACTGCGACTCGACGAGGCGCTCGGCGACCCGCTGGCGCAGGCGCGACATCGGCACGCGCTGCTCGGGCCGGCCGGAGAGCATCTGCTCGACGTTGATCGGCGCCGGCGGCTGCTGGAGCGGCGCGCGCACTTCCTGGGAAACGGGCCTCTGGGCGGCGGCGAGCACGTCGCCCTTGGTGACCCGGCCGTCGCGCCCGCTGCCCTGGATCTTCGACGTATCGACGCCCTGCTCCGCGGCGAGCTTCTGGGCGGCAGGCATCACCGGAGGCTGGGGCCTGGCCCTTTCCGGCTCCTTTTTTTCGGCTTTAGGCGCGGCCGTGCCGGCCTTCGCCTCGGTCTCGATCTGCGCAATGACATCGCCCGAGCCGACCGAGTCGCGCGCGTTCTTCAGGATCCTGACCAGCACGCCATCCGCCGGAGCGGGCAACTCCAGGACCACCTTGTCGGTCTCGATGTCGATCAGGTTCTCGTCGCGCGAGACCTTCTCGCCTTCCTTCTTGTGCCAGTCGAGCAGGGTCGCTTCCGAGACCGACTCGGAAAGCTGCGGCACCTTCACTTCCACAATCATTGCTGCTCCCGTTCAGTTTTTCCCCGGCTTCGGCTGGGCTTCCGCCGGGTTACGAAAAACCAGCGAGTAACTCGCCGGGACTTACTTGAACCTTCCGAACGACTGCTCCACCAGCTGCTTCTGCCGCTCGTTGTGCCGCGCGGTGTACCCTGTCGCGGGCGCCGCCGAGGGCGGGCGGCCGGCATAGTACAGCTTCTGGTCCTCGCGCATGTTCTCGCGCAGGTAGTGGCCGATCTGATACCAGGCGCCCTGGTTCTGCGGCTCTTCCTGGCACCAGACGACTTCCGCAGACGCCGGATAGCGCTTCAGCTCGGCCGCGAAATCCTTGTGCGGGAAGGGATAGAGCTGCTCCAGGCGGATGATCGCGACGTCGCTGCGCTGCAGCTCGATGCGCTTGGTGGCGAGGTCGTAATAGACCTTGCCGCAGCAGGCGATGATCCGCTTGACGCCTTTGGCATCGACGCTCGTCGTATCGGCGATCACCGTCTGGAACGAGCCGTTGGCGAGCTCCTGGATCGGTGAAGCGGCCTCTTTCTTCCGCAACAGCGACTTCGGCGTCATCACGATGAGCGGCTTGCGGAACGGCCGCAGCATCTGCCGGCGCAGCAGGTGGAAGATCTGCCCCGCGGTCGACGGCACGCAGACCTGCATGTTGTGCTCGGCGCAGAGCTGCAAGTACCTTTCCAGGCGCGCCGAGCTGTGCTCCGGCCCCTGGCCTTCGTAGCCGTGCGGCAGGAACATGGCGAGCCCGCACACGCGGCCCCATTTCGTCTCGCCGGCGGCGATGAACTGGTCAATGACGACCTGCGCGCCGTTCGCGAAGTCGCCGAACTGCGCTTCCCAGATGACGAGCGCGTTCGGCTCGGCGGTGGCGAAGCCGTACTCGAAGCCGAGCACGGCCTCCTCCGAGAGCACCGAGTCGATGACCACGAAGTCGCCCTGGTCCCGGGCGACGTTCTGCAGCGGAATGTAGCTGCCCTGGTCCCAGCGCTCGCGGTCCTGGTCGTGCAGCACGGCGTGGCGGTGCGCGAACGTGCCGCGCCCGGAGTCCTGGCCCGAGAGGCGCACATCGTAGCCGTTGGAAAGCAGCGACGCGTAAGCGAGCGTCTCGGCCATGCCCCAGTCGACCGGCGTCTTTCCGGCGGCCATCTGCTTGCGCGCCTCGATCACGCGCGCCACCGTGGAATGCAGCTTGAAGTCCTGCGGAACGAAGGTGACACGCTCGGCCAGGCGCTCGAGCTCGGGCAGCGGCACGTGCGTGTCGGCGGCGTCGGTCCACTTCGAGTTGAGGAACGGCGCCCAGTCGACCGCGAACTTGCTCTTGAAGTTGGACAGCACCGGGCTCACCGAAGCCTGTCCGGCATCGAGCGTGTCGCGGTAGTGCTTGATCATCGCTTCCGGCTCTTCCGCCGGGACCACGCTCTGCGTGACGAGCCGGTCGGCGTAGAGCTTGCGCGTGCCGGGATGCGCTCCGATCTTCTTGTACATCAATGGCTGCGTCACCGACGGCTCGTCCTGCTCGTTGTGGCCGAGCTTGCGGAAGCAGACGATGTCGATCACCACGTCCTTGTGGAACTTGTTCCTGAAGTCGAGCGCGAGCTGCGTTGCGAAGAGCACGGCCTCGGGATCGTCGCCGTTCACATGGAAGATCGGCGCCTCGACCATCTTTGCCACATCGGTGCAGTACAGAGTCGAGCGCGCGTCGCGCGGATCGGAGGTGGTGAAGCCGATCTGGTTGTTGACGATGAGGTGCACGGTGCCGCCCGTGCCGTAGCCGCGGGTGCCGGAGAGGTTCAGCGTCTCCATCACCACGCCCTGCCCCGCGACGGCGGCATCGCCGTGCACCAGGATCGGCAGGACCTGGTCGCCGGTCTTGTCGTCGCGGCGGCGCTGGCGCGCGCGCACCGAGCCTTCCACGACTGGATTCACGATTTCCAGGTGCGAGGGGTTGAAGGCGAGCGAAAGATGAACCGGCCCACCGGCCGTCGTGATGTCGGACGAGAAACCATTGTGGTACTTCACGTCGCCGGAGGGCAGCTGTTGCGCCGCCTTGCCTTCGAACTCCAG
>CAYZFN010000216.1:0-7798 GCA_964477695.1 uncultured Enterobacteriaceae bacterium
TCGGGTGGCGCGGATCCGCGCAGCGACGGAGCGGCGGTCGGCTGCTGAACCCCGAAAAGGGGTCAGAGCAATTTTCGCGTTACAAAGGCGCACGAAACGCGTGGCGATTGATTACAGGAAAATTGCTCTGACCCCTTTTTAGATGCTTGCGCTGGAACTCCTCGCCGATCAGAAAATCCTCGAAGCCATCGAGCGCGGCGAGCTCGACGACGACGCGCTCATCCCCGAGGAGCTGCGCCTCGCCTATCGCATCCTGAAGAACGCCGGCTTCGTGCCGCCGGAGGTCGACGAGCTGCGAGAGATCGCGCAGCTCGAGCGGCTGCTGCAAAGCGCCGAAGCGGGCGTCGAAGCGCACGCCAGGGCGTTGCGCCGCCTCGCGCTCCTCAAGACGTCGGTCGAGAACCGCTATTTCCGCCAGGTCATCGGGAAGCTCAGCCGCTAGCGAATCCTCCAGGCGGTGGCGGGTGCTCGCAGCCTTGACATTCGCCCGCGCGAGCATGGGCTTCCAGTTCCAGTCGGTGGCGAGCGCGGCGCCGTTCGTCACCGCCGAGCTTGCCATGGACAAGATGCAGCTCGGATGGCTGATCGGCCTCTACCTGCTGCCGGGCGTCGCGATCGCGCTGCCGGGCGGCCTTCTCGGCGCTCGCTACGGGGACAAGCGGATCACGCTGGCCGGTCTCGCCATGATGGTCGCCGGGGGGCTGGTGCTCGCGTTTGCCGACACCTACCTCGAAGCCAACAGCGGACGACTGATCGGCGGAACCGGGGCGGTCATCCTCAATGTTCTCTTTACCAAGATGGTCGCCGACTGGTTCGAAGGCAAGGATCGCCTGCTGGCCATGGCCATCCTCGTGAACTCGTGGCCGATCGGCATCGGCCTCGCCCTGCTGCTCATCGGCCCGCTCGGCGAAACGATCGGCTGGCAAGCGGCGCTCGTCTCCACCGCGATATTCGCGGCGTGCGGCTTTGCGGCCGTTTTCGCTTTCTACGCGCCGCCGACGACGTCCCAGCCGCCTGCGCCAGGGCTCGGGCTCAGGATCCTCACGGCAAAGGAATGGCGGCTGCTCGCGATCTGCTCGCTGCCGTGGCTGCTCTTCAACGCGGCCTACCAGATCATCGTTTCCTTCCTGCCCTTGTTCTTCCTGGAAAGCGGAATGAGCATCGGCCGCTCCGGCGCGATCACGGCGTTGAATACCGTGCTCATCATCGTTTCCGTCCAGGTCGGCGGAATTCTTCTCAAGCGCTCGGCGCGGCCCGACCTGATCTGCCACGCGGCAATCCTCGGCTGGGCCGCGAGCGTGCTGCTCCTCACGACTTCGTCCGTGCCGTGCTTATGGCTCGTTCTCGGCGGGCTGGTGGCCGGGCTGCCTGTCGGCGCACTCATCAGCATGCCGGCGGAATTCCTGCGGCCTGAAAGCCGAAGCGCAGGGATGGGCGTCTTCTACACGATCTATTACCTGGGATGCGCGCTGCTTCCGAGCGCAGCGGGCGCCGCGTATGACGCGACCGGTACAGCCGCTGCCGCTTTGTGGATGGCGGCGCTCCTTGGCGCCGCGTGCATTCCGTTGGTGATGCTCTTTCGGTCAAGACAAATTCGATACGCAGGCGCGTGAATCGCTCGCGAAGTCGCGAGCAAAAGCAAAAAGGCCCGGCGGGTGCGCCGGGCCTTCGCGCCCATCGCGCTACCGCGCGATGCGGGCATGCAACGTTACAGAACGCTGACCGAAACGTTCGGATTCACGGTGACGTTCGGATTCACGTTCGGGTTGACCGTGATGGACGGATTGGCCACGTTGGAAACGGAGACATCGACCAGCTGGCCCGCGACCACCTGATCGAGCTGCGCTTCGTCCATCTTGACGGGATCGGCGAAAGCATAAGGCGCTGCGGCGAGGCCTAGCGCACAGGCGAAGACGGTCATACGTTTCATTTGCACCTCCGCATGATGGTTAATAGTCGCGCCTTGTTGGCGGCGCACCTGGAGTCATGCAAATGCGGGGCCAGCCTTCTGAAGACTCGCACTGCAATGCAAGGGCCCGCAGAGCCCTTCATTGCCGTGGCGGAATTGGTGGCGAGCAGGCTGCGTTAGCGATCCGCTCGCACAGATAGGTTGCCCACGTGAAGATTCGCAGCATCGTTGTACTCGGCAGCGTCATAGTCCTGCGAAAGCTCCCCGAGGCCGCTATCGAGCTTTTCGCCGGCGACGTGCGTTACGTTGTACTCCGCAGCGTCGTAATCCGAACGCAGGTCGCCCAGGCCGCTGTCGAGCTTCTCACCGGCAACATGGTTGCGGTTATGGCTGCCATCAGTCACCGTTTCCGCAAACGAGATGGGAGCAAGCGCGAGGCTCGCCGCCGCACAGATATTCAGAATGACGTTCCTGTTCATCATCGCCTCCTATTCGTGAAGCTGGCGATGGCTATTGGATGCCTCGCGCACGGCAAGCGCTGTGGCATCGTTCGACTTCCAGGTAGTCCTGATCCAAATTTGCACTTCTAGATGCAGACGCGGGAGTGTCCGCATCCGGCAGCTAGCTGACTTGTCGCGCTTAAGTTTTGCTGGACCGTCTCCAAACAGGAGTGGTCCTGAGCGCGCACGTGACGTTTTCGCTCCAAGAGATTTCCGCTTGCTTATAGCATTCGGAGCGAATTGAACTCGAAGGGAGGCCGACCATGGGCAAATACAACAAAAGGCGCGCCCTAGTGCTCGCGATTTGTTCCTTCGCAGCGATGCCTGCATTGGCAGAGCCGCCGTCTTGGGCGAAGGGTGGCAAGGGCGAAGAGCATAGCGGGGATCGTGGCGATGATCGCGAGGATCATGACCGCGAAGATCATGGCTACGACCATCGTGGCCGCGACGACAGGGGCTTCAAGCACTTCGAGGAGAATCACCGTACCGCCGTGCGCGACTATTACGCGCGCCGATACGAAGGCCACGGAAAATGCCCGCCTGGATTGGCGAAAAAAGAAGACGGGTGCTTGCCGCCCGGGCAAGCCAAAAGGTGGGAGATTGGCAGGCCGCTACCCGCCGACGTCAAGCGCTATAGCGTGCCTCACGAGCTTGTGGTGCAGATCGGTGCGCCGCCTGCCGGATATAAGTATGTGCGCGTCGCTTCGGACATCCTAATGATCGCCGTAGCGACCGGGATGGTGGCGGATGCGATCCAGGATCTAGGGAGATAGGCTTCGCCCTGGCCGGCGCATGAATTGGCCCGAATTAGTTCGGGCTCCGTCCCCGAATGACTGTTTCCAGGTGCGTGTACTCCTGGCAGGGAATGAGGCAAATGCTCCTGAGCGCCGCGAGGTGCTCCTCGGCCTTGGCGCGGTTGCCGATCATCAGGTAGGCCTCGCCGATGTACTCGTGGGCGCCGCGGTGGCGCGGGTCGAGGGTCAACGCCCGGTTGTAATGGTCGAACGCGCCGGAGAGGTCGCCCGAGTTCCGGTAGGCGAAGCCAAGGTAATTCTGGATATCGGCGTTGCGTGTATCGCGCAGGGATGCCGAGGAAAGCAGGCGGATCGCCTCGATCCAGTTCTTCGCCTCGATCGCTTTCAGCCCGGCCGCGTAGTCGGGGTCGAGCGCGCCTTCGGCCGATTGCTCGGTGGTCGCATCGGCGCGGCCGAGGGCGGGCGCGAGCGCCACGCAGGCGCCCGCCAGCAAGGCGGCGAGAGTGGATCGAAGCCGGCGAGTCACTTTGCCAGCATCTGCTTCAGCTCCTTCAGCTCGGCGCGATCGCCGTCGGCGGTTTGCGTCAGGCGTGCGAGCTGGCGGTAATACAGGGCTGCCTGCGTGACGTCGCCCGATCCTTCGGCGGCCTTGCCGGCGCCGTAGTACGCGCGCAACCGGTTGGGCGCGTTCTTCATCGACACCTCGTACTCTTTCAGGGCCTGCGCAGGCTGGCCATGCTCGCGCAGCATGTCGCCCAGCAGCTCGCGCATCGGATAGAGGCGGTTCTCCATGGCGACGTGCTTCTCGCTGCCATCCTCGAGATCGGCCGCGGCGCGCATGAACTTGAGCGCTTCGGCCTTGTTCCCCTTTGCCTCGTCGATCCACGCCTGCGCTGCGAGCATCTGCACCTCGACTTGCTCGGCCCAGTAGCCTTGCTTCACCCTGAGCAGGGTCTCGCGCTGCGCGCTCAGCTTCTGCAGATTCGTGTCTGCGCCGGCCAGGTTCCCTGAGCGCGCGGATCCCAGCGCGGCTCCGAAATAGCTGATCGCGTCGCAGATGGCGCGCTGCCATTCCATGGCCGGATACTCGGCGCCGAGCGGCTGCAGCTGCGCCGCGCCGGCCCAGTCCTGCCGCTCGAGGTAATAGCGCGCCGGCACGGCGGCCATGGCGGTATAGACGCCGACGTTCGGATAGAGGCCCATCTTGGCGACCTTCATTTCCTCGACCAGCTGCTTCGCCTTCGCGTCCTGCCCGAGCTGCAGGTGCGCATAGACCATGAAGTCCCAGGCGTGCGGCGCCTGCGGGAAGATCTTTCCGGTGCCGGGCCAGTTCTGCTCGCCGATCTGCCGGCTCACTTCGACCGCGCGCTCGTTGGAGCGGATCGATTCCTCCCACATGCCGACCATCGAGTAGATGTGCGAGGGCATGTGCTGCGCGTGCGGCGCGGACGGCGCGATCTTCGCGTACTTGTCGGCCGCCGGCACGCCTTTCTTCGCGATGGGCGCGAAGTCGTAGCTATGGATGAGGTAGTGCGTGATGCCGGGATGGTCGGGATACTTCTTGTCGAGTGGCTCGAGGATAGCGATCGCCTTGAGCAGCGGATCCATCGACTTGTGGTCGAAGATCTCGTTCAGCGCGAGCGCATGGAAGATCTTCGCCTCGACATCGTCCGGATACTTCTTCGCCAGCGCCTCCATCGCGCGCTCGTAGTTGCGCGTGCGCGTGTCCTGGTCGACCTTGTCGTAGTCCTTGAAGTATTCCTTGAGCGCCGCGAGCCAGTCGCGCTCGCGCTGCGTCTTGGCGCCGATCGCCTCGCCTTTGTCGACCGCGTCGAGGCCGCGCTTGAGCGTCGCCGCATCGAAGGGTCCAACGAGCGGGTTGGGCCGCTGGCTGATCGCGATGCCCCAATAGGCGATCGCGCAGGTCGGATCCATCTGCGGGATGGCCGAGAACGTCTTGACGGTTTCGGGGAAGAAGAACGAGTGCAGCTGCGCAAGACCCTTCTCGAACTCCTTCTGCGCCTCGGCCGTGCAGGAGGTGCTGAAGATCACCCGGCCGTAGTTTTCCTTTTTTTCAGCTTGCGAGTCGTCGTGCGCGAGCAATCCGCCGGCTGCAAACGCGAACAGCGTTCCGCTGACCGTAGCGACAGTTTTCCGCATCATGGGGGCCTCCTCTTTGGGCGCAGCCAGCTTACTCCTCGCCGCGCCGACGAGCTTGCCTGACGCGACAGTCAGCGTACTCGGCCCCGTTCCATGCTGTCGGGCTGCTTCGTCCGGCGCGCGTCGTTCTTCTTCTCCATCCTGTCCATGCGATCGGCACGCTCCATCTTGTCCGTTGGGTCGTGCCTGGCTTGCTTGCTCACGGGGTGTTCCATCGCGTCCTTCTTGTCGTCGGCGAGCGAGCCAAAACTGGCGATGGCAAGGCAAACAGCGGAAGCGAGGAGAGTCGTGCGTTTCACGTTCAGATTCCTTTTCGATTTTGCAGCGGCGAGTGCCGCCACTGGCGCGTTCGTCGCACGCGCCGAGGCGTCCTTACGCGAAGCCGAAGTTACAGATGTCATCCGGCGCCTTGCGCTGTCTCGTAAGCGAACGCGCGGCCGTCAGACCAATGCGTCATGCTCGCCTCTTCTTTACTCGCCCGCTGGGCACCGCTCCCGCTTCGCTTGATCGTCGGCTACGGATTCATCGCGCACGGCTACGCCAAGCTTGCGCGAGGTCCCGACACCTTTGCCGCAGTCCTGCACACCATCGGCGTGCCGCTGCCGCACCTGCTCGCCTGGCTGACCACGCTGGTCGAGCTGATCGGCGGCTCGGCCATTCTCCTTGGCGCCTTCGTGCCGCTCGCCGCAGTGCCGATGGCGATCGTGCTGGTGACCGCCCTGCTGACGATCCACCTGCCTTACGGATTTTTCTCCGTGAAGCTCGTCGAGGTCAGCGCGAGCGGCACGCGGTTCGGCCCGGTCGGCTACGAAGTCATCCTGCTCTATCTCGCCGGCCTCGCCGCGCTGGTTGCGGGCGGCGCGGGCCCGCTGTCGGTCGACGCGTGGCGCCGGCCTCAGGAGGGGTTGGGCAGCTCGGCGGGACCGTAGACGAGCGAGAACTGGAGGGACTGGGCGACCCCGCAAGGCGCGCAAGCAACTCCGCTTCGCGCTCCGGAGCGATCGGTGTGGCGCGATTCGGGCCATCGCCATGGGCCGAACCTTCATTGCGGTCCCACTCGAGCGTTGAGCGGATCGTGTCCGCGAGAGGCCGGAAGGCCAAACCCGCGGCCACGGCCCGGCGGTTGTCGGCCAGCAGCATTCCGCCGATCCGTGGGTCGCTCTCCGGAATCCAGAGCGGGAGCTCGGTCCAGGGCTTGATTCCTTCCGAGAGGAGATCCTCATCCGCCACCCAGCTGAAGCGCGCAAGACTTCCCGTAACCGCGGCGCAGTCCTCGAGCACACGCGCCATCGTTAGCAGGGATTGCGGGCCGACCGCGTTGTAGGCGCCCACGCGGTTCTGCTCCGCCAGCCGCACGCACCATCCGGCAAGATCGCGGACATCGACGATTTGCACCGGCCGTTCCGGACGGCCGGGTGCGAGAATGTGTCCGCCCCGCGCTACCCGTCGCGGCCAATACGTGAAGCGGTTCGTCGGGTCGTGCGGCCCCACGATCAGGCCGGGTCTTACGAGCGCAACGCGCCCCGGCAGCCGGTGTTCCAGTACTTCTTCGCAGCGTGCCTTGAGCGCTCCATAGCCTCGATCGCCTTCGGCCAGCGGCGCGCTCTCGTCGAAAGGACGTTGCGGAGGGAACGCTTCGTATACCGAGATTGTCGAGACGAACGTGTAGTGCGCAAAGGCGCCGCCCAGCACATCGATTACCGCCCGAAGGTGCTCCGGTCGATAGCCGGACGTATCCATGATGGCGTCGAAGCGACGCCCCCGAAGCGCCGACAAATCCCCGTCGCGATCGCCGTGGAGCTTTTCCGTTTCCGCAAAGAGATGCGGATTCCGCTGACCGCGGTTGAACAGGACGACTTCATGTCCTCGGGCGAGAGCGGCTTCCACAATGTGACGTCCGAGGAAATGCGTGCCGCCGAGAACGAGCAGTCTCAAGCCGGGTCAGGACGGGTTGGGCAGCTCGCCGGGGCCGTAGACGAGCGAGTACTTCGCGTCCTCGGGAATGGGCGGCAGCGAGGTTTCCCAGTCGGCGTATCTCTGCTTCAGCTCGGCAAGCTTTTCCGGAAACCGCATGGCGACATTGGCGCGCTCGCGCTCGTCGCGCGCGAGGTTGAAGAGGTACTCGTAGCCTTCGATCGAGAGGTACTTCCAGTCGCCCGAGCGCATGGCCTTCTGCGCGCGGAATTTCATGCGCCAGAAAAGATCTCTTTCCACGACGCTTTCCGGCCGTTCCAGGATGGGTAAAAGGCTGATGCCATCGAGCGGATAGCGAGCATCGGCGCTCGCTCCGGCGGCCGCGAGGAAGGTCGGCACCCAGTCCATCGTAATCGCCGGCTGCGCCGTCGTTGTGGCGGGCCGCACGCGCGCGGGCCAGCGAACGATGTACGGCACGCGGATGCCGCCTTCCAGCAGGTCCATCTTCTTGCCGATGAGCGGCCAGGTGTCGGAGAAGCGCTCGCCGCCGTTGTCGCTCG
>CAYZFN010000217.1:0-9845 GCA_964477695.1 uncultured Enterobacteriaceae bacterium
CGTGCGCGTGTTCGAGTCGATCGATGCGCACGCGCTGGTGCGCAGCTACGTGCGCGCCTATCCGCTCTTCCAGCGCGCCTACGAGGAGCTCGGCTTCCCGGGCCAGTACTTCAACGACCGCCTGATGGAGGCGATCGACGATATGCTGGCGACGCCGCAGCTCGATGCGCCGATCAAGCTCGTGCAGCCCAAGGTGCTCTACGAGTTCGCCGACCCGGATCTCGAGACGCGCTCGGCAGGGCAGAAGATCCTGCTGCGCATGGGCGGCGACAACGCCGCACGCGTAAAGGCGAAGCTGCGGGACATCCGCAAGGAGCTGCTCGCGGCGAAGGCGCGCAACTAGCAAAGGTCTGAATTCGTCGCCCCCGCGAAGGCGGGGGTCCATTTTTCCAGAAACTGGGTTCCCGCCTTCGCGGGAACGACGGTTGCCCCGTTGCCTAGGCGAGGCGAAAAATCTCTACCGGCTCGTCGCGTCCCTTGACCGTCACCGGGCCGAGCGGCACGGCGCCGGGCGCGCCCTCGCCCGCGGAGTGCAGCACTTCCTGCGACACGAGGAGCTGCGAGCCGTAGGTCTTGTTCAGCTGCTCGATGCGCGCGGCGATGATCACCACGTTGCCGCTCACCGAGTACTGCTGGCGCGCGTGCGTGCCGACGTTGCCGACCACCGCCTCGCCGGCATGCAGGCCGATGCCGATGCGCGTCTCGGGGATCCTGCCTTGTGCGCCCAGGCGGGCTATTTCGTTCAACAAGTCTCTGGCTGCCGCAAGCGCGTCGGCGCATTCGCGCCCGGTCGCGACCGGGGCGCCGAAGGTCGCCATGAAGCCGTCGCCGAGGAACTGGTTGATGACGCCGCGGTGCCGGTTGACCGCGTCCACCGCGGCGCCGAACACCGCGTTCTGGTAGGCGACGATGTCCTGCGGCGTCTTCTTCTCCACCGTGCGCGTGAAGTCGCGGATGTCCATGAACAGCACGCACACGAAGGCGCGCCGGCTCGCCATGTGGCCGGGCGCCTTGAGCAGCTCCTCGACGATCTCGGGCGAGACCTGCTGGCCGAAAGCCGCGACCACGCGGCTCCGCTCCTCGAGCGAGCGCAGCACGCCGACCACGCGGCGCCGGATCTCCTCGGCGACGAACGCGGCGGCGCAACCGGCGAGGAGGAAGATCGTCGCCTTGGCGATGTAGAACGGCGCCTCGGCGAGCGGCGTGCCGGCCGCGCCCGCGCTATGGGGCACGTAGGCCGCCGCCAGCGCGAGGTACTCGCCGGCCGCCACCGCGCCCGTGTAGAGCGAGAGGCGGAAGTCGAGCCGCAGCGTCGAGAGCACGATGAACACCGCGTAGAGGATGCCCGGCGGGCCGTCGAGCGCATACACCGGGTCGACGTCGCGCGCGACGATGATCACGATCAGCGCCGGGATGCTGGTCTCGACGGTGGCGTTCAGGTAGCGCAGCGCGATGGGCGGCGTGCGGCCGCGCGCCAGCCAGCGGCCGAGCACGCGGCGCACGGCAAGCTCGTAGGCCGTCACCGCGGCGAACGCGCCCACCACCCAGGCGATCGTGCGATGCGTGTGGAAGATGCTGAGGTAGTGCTCGCGATACACGAGCACCAGCACCGGAAAGAGCACGGCCAGCGAGCCGAGCAGCGCAGCGAGGATCGCCATGCGCGTGCGCTCGCTCGCCGCGGCCTCGCGCGCGAGGAGCTCGTCGAAGGCGGTGCGGGCCGTGGAGGCGGCTACTCCGGCGAGGCGGGCCGCTTGAGCGGCGCCGGCCGCCGCTCGAGCGAAGGCAGCTCGGCGAAATCGACCATGCAGCGGATGCCGCCCGGGATGGCGTGCTGCTTGTTCGGCAGCTCGAGGCGCACGCCGAAGGTGCCGCTCGCCGCGTCGAACACCTTGTCGATCACCGTGACGTGCGCCGGATAGCGGCCGCCCAGCCGCTCGGGCACCACCTCGCCCAGCATGCCGATCTTGAGCTTGCGATAGTAGTCGAGCGGCAGCACCACCTCGACGCGCAGCGGGTCGATCTGCGACAGCTTCAGGATCGGCTTGGTCTCGGTGCCGTACTGGGTGAGGTCGCCCGGATTGAGCATCCGGTCCATGACCACGCCGTCGAACGGGCTCCTGATGGTGCGCAGGTTGAGCAGGTCCACCTGGTGCTGGTAGTCGAGCCGCGCGAGCTGCTGGTTCTCTCTTGCATCCATGAGGTCGGCCTGCGCGACCCGCATCTCGGCCATCGCGTCGTCGTGCGCCTGCGCGGCGACGAAGTTCTGCTTGCGCAGCTCCGCCTGGCGGCCCGCCTTGCTCGAGGCGTAGTCGACGCGCTCCTTGGCGGCCGTGACGCGGCCGTTCATCTCGGCGCGGTACTTGGCGGTGGCGACGCCCGAGCGCTCGGCGCTCGACTCGAGCTCGACCAGCACCTGGCCGGCCTTCACGACATCGCCGCGCTGCACGTACACCTTGGCGATCAGGCCCTCGGCGCGGCTGCGCACGTCGATCGTCTGGTTCGGCTGGATCAGGCACTCGAACGAGGCCGCCCGGCCGGTGGAAACCGAGAGCATCGCCGCCCCCGCGGCGACGCACAGCACTGGTAATCGCATCGCTACTCCCCTCTCCCCGAGAACGCCAGCACCTGCTCGAGCCGCTGGTCGAGCTTCAGGTTCTGCACGCGCACCGCGCGGCTGCGCCGCTCGGCGGCGAGCTGCGCCGCCGAGCGCAGGCCGCGCTGCATGGCGCGCGCGGCCAATCCGTCATTTTGCCGAAAACCGGCCGCCCAGCGCGCGGCGCGCGGCGCATGCACCGCGAACACCTCGTCCTCTAGCGACACGATCGCCTCGCAGCTGCCCGGATCGCCCTGGCGCGCGCAGCGCCCGAAGAGCTGGCGGTCGATGCGCCGCGAATCGTGATATTCGGTCAGGATCACGTGCAGCCCGCCGGCCTCGGCCACGCCGGCGCCGAGACGGATGTCGGTGCCGCGGCCGGCCATGTTGGTCGCAACCGTCACGCGGCCTGCCTGCCCGGCCGCCGCGACCACCTCGGCTTCCGCCTTGTCCTGCTTCGCGTTCAGCAGCGCGTGCTCGATGCCGCGCCCGGCGAGCACGCGCGAGAGCTCTTCCGAGGCCTTGACCGAGCGCGTGCCGATCAGCACCGGCCGGCGCGCGAGGCAGGCGATGCGCTCGACGGTATCGGCGACCGCCGCCCATTTTTCGCTCAGCGTGGCGCAATAGCGCGTGCCCGCGTAGGCACGCCGGCTCGGCCGGTGCAGCGGCACGCGCACCACCGGCAGGCGGTAGACGAGCGCGATCTCGCGCGCCACTTCGCGTCCCGTGCCGGTCATGCCGGAAAGGCGCATGTAGCGGCGGAACAGGCGCTGGTAGGTGAGCCGCGCGAGCGTCTCGCGGCTCTCGGTGGCCGGGCAGCCCTCCTTCGCCTCGATCATCTGGTGCAGCCCGTGCTCCCACGAGCGGTCGGGCATCACGCGGCCGGTCGACTCGTCGACGATCTGCACCTTGTCGTCGGCGACCACGTAATGCTGGTCGCGCTGGTAGAGGATGAGCGCCGAGAGCGCCTGGGAGACGAGCTCCTCCCGTGCGCGCGCCGAGCTCCACGCGCCCTCGTCCGCCGTTTCGGCGTCGAGCTGCGCGCGGCCGCGCTCGGTGAGGAAGATGCTGCGCTCCGCGAGGTCCACGGTGTAGTCCTCGCCCGCGGTCAGCGAGGTTGCGCACGCGAGCGCGCGCTCGCAGTCGTGCTGGGCGGTCGCCGAGCGGCTGCTCGCCGAGAGGATGAGCGGTGTGCGCGCCTCGTCGATGAACACGCTGTCCGCCTCGTCGACGATGGCGAAATGCAGGCCGCGCAGGACCAGGTCTTCCTCGCGCGCCGCGTCGCCGCGCAGCCGCTCGAGCGCGAGGTGCAGGCGGCTCGAGCGGCGCGCGAGCGCGACCCGGTCGCGCAGGTAATCGAAGGCGAGCTCCTTGTTCGTGCAATAGGTGATCGCGCAGGCGTAGGCCAAGCGGCGCTCCGGGCGCTTGGCGCCCTGCACGACCGTGCCGACGGTGAGGCCGAGGAAGCGATAGAGCGGCCCCATCTCCTCGGCGTCCCGGGCGGCGAGGTAGTCGTTCACCGTGATCACGTGCACCGGATAGCCGGCGAGCGCCACCGCCGAGGCGGCGAGCGTCGCGGCGAAAGTCTTGCCTTCGCCGGTCTCCATCTCGACCAGCCGTCCCTGCAGCAGCGCCCATCCGGCTAGCAGCTGCGAGTCGAAGTGGCGCTTGCCGATCGCGCGCGCCGCCGCCTCGCGCACGATGGCGAAGCATTCGCCGGCGAGCTCGGGCGTGAAGCCGTGGCGGCGAAAGCGGCCGCGCAGCGCGCCGGCCAGCGCACGCAGCTCCGAGTCGGCGAGCGTGCGCAGCTTCGCCTCGTGCGCGGCGACGAGCGGCAGGATCGTGCGCAGCACGCGCGCCGGGTCGCGCAGCCGGTCGGCGAGCGGCCGCACCCCCGCCTGGTAGAGAAATTCCGCGGCGCGGTCGTACCAGGCAGGCTGCGCTTCCGAGCGCTCGCCATAGGGCCGCCCGGGCGCGAGCTCGGCGGCGTCGACGAGGACCGAGGCCCTAGACACCGAAGTGCGAGAGGAAAAGCCGGCGCACGTCGCGGTACCAACGCGCCGCGAGCGGCTCGCTGCGGTGCTCGAAGCGCACGTAGGCGCGCTCG
Organism: uncultured Enterobacteriaceae bacterium; assembly: GCA_964477695.1. GTDB lineage: Bacteria > Pseudomonadota > Gammaproteobacteria > Burkholderiales > SG8-39 > SCGC-AG-212-J23. The sequence continues at coordinate 4,701 of CAYZFN010000217.1, forward strand.
CCGAACACACCGGTCTGCTTCTGGCCCGGCAGCGCGACGTCGAACTGGAACATCCGCTCGAGCGCCTTCGGGCCCTTGGCGTCGCGCGGGTCGGTGGCGATCTGGCCGCCGCCGTCCACGGCGAGGGCGCGGCTCGGCAGGTAGGCGTCGCCCGCGGGAACCTGGCGCACCACGCGTCCGTCGGCGACCGCATCCGGCCGGCCAGCCAGCCGCACGCGCACGCGGTCGGTGGTCGCGCGCACGGCGTCGATCGAGTCCTGCGGCACCACCACGCGAACGAGCGGCGTCTCGTCGCGGCCGAGCACGTAGCCGATCAGCTCGCCCTTGTGGAAATAGCGCCCCGGCAGGTCGGCGGGCTGCGGCGCGACGAAAATACCATCGGCCCGCGCGCGCACGATCGCGTCGCCGACGCGCTCCTCGGCGAGCGCCACCTCCGCGCGCACGCTTTCCAGCTTCTCGCGCACCATCTGCGCCTTGGCGCGGTCGGCGACGAACTCGGAGGCGTAGCTCGCCTCGAGCTCCTCGAGGCGGGCTTCGCTCAGGCGCAGCTGCGCGTCGAGCGCCGGCTCGCGGGTGAGAACCAGCGGGTCGCCGGCCGCGACCCGCGCGCCCGGCTGGGCGAGCAGGCGCTCGACGAAGCCGCCGGTGCCGGCGCGCACCATCGCCTGCTCGGAGAGCCACACCACGCCTTCCGCATCGGAGTGATACGGCACGGGAACGGCGGCGAGGAAGAGCGCGAGCGCCGCGGCCGAGCCGAAGGTGACGACGAACGCGCGGCGGCGCCGCGTGCGCAGGCCGGGCGCCGCGATGACGTGGCGCAGCAGCCGCACCACGGGCACGAGCGCCATCGCCGCGAGCGCCCACAGCGCGAGCAGCACGCCGATCAGGAAGAACCGGCTGGCGATGAAGAGCGCGATGACGATCGTCACGAACATGCGATAGCCCGTGCCGGCGAGCCCGTAGAACAGGAACCAGGCTTTCTCGGCGCGCGTCGCGTCGGGCGCCTCGGCGTCGCGCGCGTCGAGCGCATAGCGCTCGAAGAGATAGCCCCAGTAGCGCAGGGCGCGCGCCGACAGGTTCGGCATCTCGATCAGGTCGCACAGGATGTAATAGGCGTCGTAGCGCAGCAGCGGGTTGCCGTTGAACACCACGGTCGAGACGCCGGCGATCAGCATCACGTTGAAGAGCACGGCCTTGACGATCCCCGGCTCGACCAGCAGCCAGGCGTAGAACGCCAGCGCCGCGAGGAACAGCTCGACCGCCATGCCGGCCGCGCCCACCATGGCGCGGCGGTACTTGGAGCGGAACGCCGTGGCGGCGGAGGCCTCGACGTACGGCACGGGCATCAGCACGAGCAGGATGAGTCCCATGTCGTGCACCTCCCCGCCGCCCGCCTTGGTGGCGCTCGCGTGGCCGAGCTCGTGCAGCGCCTTGATCACCGGGAAGAGCAGATAGAGCACCAGCAGGTTGTCGACCGCGAGCACGTGGTCGGAAAAGTTGTGCGTGAGCTCGGGCCAGTGCGGCGGCACCAGGAAAAGCGCGGGCAGCACCACGATCAGCCAGGCAGCCGCGCCCCAGCGGCTCCACATGAGATCGACCCAGGGCCGCGCGCGCTCGAGAAAGGCGTCGGGGTCCCAGAGCGGCATGCGCAGCGCCATCGGGTTGCCCCAGGCGCGCGTGCGGCGCAGCTTCAGCTCGCGCTCGCCGCGCGAGAACAGCTCCGCCACATCGGGCGTGACGTCGCTCTGCAGCAGGTCCGCGGCGTGCAGCTGGCCGAGCAGCTGGATCACCTCGTCCTGGGTCGGCGCGCGCTCGCCGAGGCGGCGATTGGCGATGGCCCAGATCTCGGCGACGCTGCGGCTGCCGTCCATCTCGGCGATGAACGCGCGCGCCGCGGGCGTGAAGCGGTGCACCCGCCCCGAGGCGCGGTCCTGCAGCAGGTACCAGACCTCGCCGCGGTAGCGGTGGCGGTGCAGGCGCGCGTGCGGCCGTAGCCGCGGCTTGAGCGCGGCTACGCGATACCAGGCATTCGAGAGAAGGCGGCTGGACATACGCTTACGGCAGCCACTTCCAGGCCGTGAGGCGCAGCCAGTCGGTGAGCGGATGGGTCCAGATCCAGATCCGCTTGCGGCTGCCGACCGAGATCTTGCCCACGCCTTCCATGCCGGGCCGCAGGCGCGCCGAAGCATCGTCGAGCTGCGCTTCGACGCGGAAGAAGTTCCGCCCGTCCTCGGACGTGGACACCGGGGTGATCTGCTTCACCGCGAAGCGCAGCCGCTCGCCGGGCATGCCGGAGAGCGCCAGCTCGCCGGTCTGGCCGACGTGCACGTGCGCGATGTCGCGCTCGTCGACCTGCAGGATCACGCGGTAGGCGTCGAGCGGCGCGATCTGGAAGAGCACCTTGCCCTGCTCGACCGGCGTGCCGAGCAGCTGGCTCAGGTCGCCCGAGACGATGATGCCGTCGAACGGCGCGACGAGCGCCGCGCGCGCCAGCTTGTCCTCGACGAGCGAAAGCTGCGCCTCGGCCTGGCCGATCTGCGCCGCGACCATCGCCATGTTCGCCCGGTCGGCCGCGGCGAGCGCTTGCCGGTGGCGGCCGAGCAGCTGCTCGCGCTCCGCCTCGAGGCGCGTGCGCTCGAGCCGCAGGTCGCGCTCGTCGAGCCGGGCGATCAGCTGCCCCTTCGCGACCCGATCGCCGGCGCGCACCTTGCTGTCGGCGATGTAGCCTTCGAAAGGCGCCACCGCGGCGCGCTGCACTTCGCCCTCGATCACGGTGCGCGCCGAGACGCGGTAGTCGCCCGAGGCGATACTCAGGTAAACCAGCGCGAGCACGCCGAGCGCGGCGAGCAGCCTGACGCCCGGATGGCGCGGGCCGAACAGCGCGCGCGAGCCCGCGGCGAGCGCCTCGCGCAGCCGCTGCCAGTGGCTCTGCTCGTTGTCGCGCTTCAGGCCGAGGATCGGCCCGAGCAGCATGCCGACCGTCTTGCACACCTCGACGGTGCCCGCGTCGAACGGCTCGCCCGTCACGCGCTCGAGCGTCAGCACACCGATGGCGTGCCCGTCCTGGAGCAGCGGCACCGAGCACACCGCCGCGTCCTTGAGCTCGCGCGCGAGCTCGGCATGCGCCATCGCCGCGACGGCGTCGTCTTCCGGCGGTGCCGGATGAACTACCGTCGAGTCTAGGTCGAGCACCTCGTCCATCGCCTCGCCGATCAGGCGCACCAGGTTGGTCTTCGGGTCGAACGAGGCGTTGTGCGAGATCGCCTGCACCTCGACCGAGCCCGAGCGCTCCATGCCGATCGAGACGCGGTCGCATTTCATGCGCGCGGCGAGCTCGTTCACCACCGCGAGCGCGGAAGGCGCGAAGCGTCGCTCCTGCACCGCCGTCGCGACGAGGTCGGTGGCGAGCGCGAGGCGCGTCAGGCGCGCGTCGCGTTCGCGCAGGTCCTGCTGGCGGAACTGGTCGACCAGCCACGCGCTCGCCCAGTGCACGAGGCGCAGCGCCTGCTGCAGCGCGTGCTCGGAGCCGGACAGGTCGAGCGCCACGGCACCGCGCAGCGTGCCCGATACCTCGATCGGATAGCCGACGAACGCGCCCGCCTCGCGCGCCACGACGATGCCGCGCCGTTCCTGCAGGGATTTCTCGGCCGCCGGCGCGAGGTATTGCATGTTGCGCGCCGGATCGGGCCACACCGCCGCGGCGCGGAACGCGCCGTCGCCCTCGGGCCCGAGCAGCAGCAGCGCGCCGTTGGCGCGCCCGATCTGCGTGCACAGGATGGCGAGCCAGCTGGCGCAGAACTCGCTCGCGTCGCGCGCCGACGAGAAGCGCGCCCACGCTGCGGCCTCCGCGCGCGCGTCGGTCGCCAGCGAGTAGATCGGCGCGGGGCCGGCCACGGCGCTCCCTTAGCCCGCCGGCCGCTTCAGGTGGCGGCGGCGGCCTTGGCCTTGCCGCCTTCCACGACCACCAGCCGGTCGCGCAAGGCGTTGAAGTTGCGCATCGACTGCAGGTGCAGGTAGAGAAGCTCGAGCTCGTCGGTCTTTGCCAGCTCGGCGAGCTTCTCGCCCGAGAGCGCCTTCAGCCTGGCGCGGTTCACCGCCCAGAAGCCGCGCAGCTGCAGCCGCTCGCCGGAGCCCGTGTCGAGCTGCGCCTGCATCGGCTCGAGGAGATCGAGCTCCTTCACCTTGCGGCAGAACTGCTTGGTGCGGTTGAACTGCGCCTGGTACTCCTGCAGGAACTTGAGCACGTTCTCGACGTACGGCGTGGCCTTCGAGTCGTCGCCGATCAGCCGCTGCCCGCGCCCCTGCTTGTTGAAGCCCGGGAACGCCTCGTCCACGCACAGCACGAAGCTCTTGCCCTCGTCGAGCGTGGAGAAGATGAACGGGTAGCGGCGCAGGAACGCCGGGACGTACTTCGCCGACCAGCCGTTCTGCGCGGTGAGATACAGGTTCTCGTTGCCGCGCATGCCGAGGATCACCGCCGGCATCACCGCGTCCTGCGCGCCGGCGAACACGATCGCGTACTCGGCGGCGGCGTGCGGGAACTCGACCGCCATGAGCGGCACCGAGTTGACGTTGCGCGCGAACGCGTAATCCGCGCCGACCTCGACCGAGGCGTCGCGGTGCCGTGCGGCCGACACCGGGACGGCCGTCTCGTAAATCAGAAGCTGCGTTGCCATGCCCCTTCCCCCCGTTAAGAATGACTATTCATAGATCGATATCAACCGCCCCTGAGCGCCGGGCTGACCCGGCTCGCCGCGTCGATCTGCACGCGGATGCCGAGGTTCGGATTGCGCTGCGCTTCGCTGCGCGCCAGGTGGTTGACGAAATCGCCGAGCCATGCCGCCTGCGACAGCGCCGGCCGGTCGGTCTTCTTGGTCTTGGAAGTGTCGAGCACCGACGTGCTCCAGTCTATCTCACGATCGGCCGAGACGGACAGCGGCGAGGCATCGAGATAGCCGATCTGCGCCGGCGCGACCGTCTGTCCAGCCGAAACAACCGGCTGGGCCTCTGCGCCCGGCAGCTCGCGCACGCCGGCCTGCAGCGTCGGCGCCATCACGTCGTTGCCGTCGTCGTGCCCGAAGCCGAGCGCGTGGCCCACCTCGTGCGTCATCACCGTGAGGAGGTCCATCTGCCCGGCCGCCGGGC
>CAYZFN010000218.1:0-34427 GCA_964477695.1 uncultured Enterobacteriaceae bacterium
CATCGGCCGCTACCAGGGCCTCTTCACGCTCAACCTGGAAGACGGAGAAAGCGAGTTCCTGCTGCTCGAGTACGAGAGCGGCGACAAGCTCTACGTGCCGGTCTCGCAGCTCGGCGTCATCGGCCGCTACAGCGGCGCGCAACCCGAGGAAGCGCCGCTGCACAAGCTCGGCAGCGGCCAGTGGGACAAGGCGAAGGCGCGCGCGGCGAAGCAGGTGCGCGACACCGCGGCGGAGCTCCTCGCGCTGTACGCGAAGCGCGCGGCGCGATTGGGACATTCCTTCTCAATTCGAGCCCATGATGTGGAATCGTTCGCCGCCGGCTTCGGCTTCGAGGAGACGCCCGACCAGGCCGCGGCGATCGAGGCCGTGACCGCCGACATGGCGGCCGGCAAGCCGATGGATCGCCTGGTGTGCGGCGACGTCGGCTTCGGCAAGACCGAGGTGGCGCTGCGCGCCGCGTTCATCGCCGTCGCCGACGGCAAGCAGGTATTCGTGCTCTGCCCCACCACGCTTCTCGCGGAGCAGCATTTCCAGACTTTCTCCGACCGCTTCGCCGACTGGCCGGTCAGGATCGCCGAGCTTTCGCGCTTCAAGAGCGCCAAGCAGTCAGCGGCGGTGCTCACAGAGCTTGCCAATGGCAACCTGGACATCGTCATCGGCACGCACAAGCTGCTCGGCAAGGAAATGAAGCCGAAGCGCCTAGGGCTCGTGATCATCGACGAGGAGCACCGCTTCGGCGTGCGGCAGAAGGAGGCGCTGAAGCGCCTGCGCGCCGAGGTCGACGTGCTGACGCTCACGGCGACGCCGATCCCGCGCACGCTGGCCATGTCGCTGGAAGGCATCCGCGATTTCTCGGTCATCGCCACTGCGCCGCAAAAGCGCCTCGCCATCAAGACCTTCGTCTCGCCCTGGTCGGAGGGCCTGATCCGCGAGGCGGTGCTGCGCGAGCTGAAGCGCGGCGGCCAGGCGTATTTCGTGCACAACGAAGTCGCGTCGATCGAGAGGATGGCCGAAAGGCTGGCGCGCCTCGTGCCGGAGGCCAGGCTCGCGATCGGCCACGGCCAGATGGCCGAGCGCGAGCTCGAGCGCGTGATGCGCGACTTCACCGCGCAGCGCTACAACCTGCTGCTTTGCTCGACGATCATCGAGACCGGCATCGACATCCCGACCGCCAACACCATCGTCATCGACCGCGCCGACAAGTTCGGGCTCGCGCAGCTGCACCAGCTGCGCGGCCGGGTCGGCCGCTCGCACCACCAGGCCTATGCCTATCTCCTGACCCCGCCGCCCGACGCGCTGAACAAGAACGCCGTGAAGCGGCTCGAGGCGATCCAGATGATGGAAGAGCTCGGCTCGGGCTTCTATCTCGCCATGCACGACCTGGAGATCCGCGGCGCGGGCGAGATCCTCGGCGAAGAGCAGTCGGGCGAGATGCAGGAAGTCGGCTTCTCGCTGTATGCGCGCATGCTCGACCGCGCGGTGCGCAGGCTGAAATCGGGCAAGGCGGCGGAGCTGGAAGACAACGTCGACGTCTCGACCGAGGTCAACCTGCACGTGCCGGCGCTGCTTCCGGCGAGCTATTGCAGCGACGTGCACGAGCGGCTGTCGCTTTACAAGCGCCTCGCCGATGCGGACAGCGTCGAGCGGCTCGACGAGCTGCGCGAGGAGCTCGTCGATCGCTTCGGCGAGCTGCCCGACGCCGCGCGCGCCCTCCTCGAATGCCACCGGGTGCGCCTCGCCGCGCGGCCGCTCGGCGTCGCGCGCGTCGATGCCACGCACGAGGCGGTGCAGCTGCAGTTCGTGAAGAATCCGCCGCTCGACGGCGCCAAGGTCATCGCCTTCATCCAGAAGAAGGGCCGCGCCGCCCGCCTCGCCGGTCCCGACCGCCTGCGGGTCGACGTCAAGCTTCCGGCCTGGCAGGAGCGCGCCCAGGCGGTGCGCGATCTCCTGCAGCAGCTCGCGGCCTGAACCAAACCAGGGACAGACCACGTTTGTTTTTTAGAGGCTGCCATCCGAGACTGTTCCTTGCAACCAACCGAAAATTTCGAAAAAGGTGGTCTGTCCCTGATTTCAGGGTTTGAGCGATGAATCTCGTCGCGCAAGGGGCCGGGATGACCGCCGAACAGGCGATGGCGCTGGCGCGCCTCGTAGGCTCCACACGGGTGCTGAAGATCGCGGAGCATGCCTGGCGCATCCACAACGCCGCGCCGGCGGACGGCGTTGCGCTCTTCTGCGAGAACGCCCGGATCGACTTCGCGTTCGTCCCGGATGGCCGGCGCTTTGCCGACTTGAAGCTGCTCGCGATGGACATGGACTCGACGCTGATCACGATCGAGTGCATCGACGAGCTGGGCGACTTCGCCGGACGAAAGAGCGAGGTGGCGGCGATCACGGCCCAGGCGATGCGCGGCGAGCTGGACTATCCGCAAAGCCTGAGAAAGCGCGTCGCGTTGCTCTCCGGCCTCGACGAGTCGGTGCTGGAGCGGGTGTACGCCGAGCGTCTTCGCTTGACGAGCGGCGCCGAAGCGCTGATCGCGCGATGCAAGGCGCACGGAGTGAAGCTGCTCCTCGTGTCGGGCGGCTTTACCTTTTTCACCGAGCGCCTGCGCAGCCGCCTCGGGCTCGACTACACGATCTCCAACCGCCTGGAGATTGCCGGCGGCAAGCTGACCGGGCGGCTGCTGGGCGAAATCGTCGACGCCGATGCGAAGGCAGCGAAATTTCTCCAGGTCGGTGCGGAATTAAATGCGGATAAATCAGAGACGGTGGCTATCGGCGACGGGGCGAACGACCTGAAGATGATGCTGCAGGCGGGCTACTCGGTCGCCTTCCATGCCAAGCCGGTGGTGCGCGCCCAGGCGAGCTGCGCGCTCAACTGGTCCGGACTCGACGGCGTGGTCAGGCTTTTCGAGTAGCCAGCCACTCCGCGAGCACGCTGCCGACGAGCGCCGTGTAGCTCTCCCACGTATAGGGCCGCTCGTAGACCCGCACGCCGCAATCGCGCGCGCGGGAAAGCTCGTGCTCGGTCGGCTCGTGCAGGATCGCGACCGTCGGAATGCCAAGCTTGCCGCGATACTCGTGCAGGGCGTTGCGTCCGAGCACCGCGACGGCGGCGCGCTCGGGCGAGCTCACGATCTCGGCCCCCGCGTGCAGCAGCGCGCTCTCGGCGAGCGTCGCCTCCGCGGGGTTGTCCTCCAGCAAGAGCACGGCAAGTCGATCCATGGCCGGCGCAGCTTAGGCAGCGCGCCGGTCCTTGCCTATGGGGAGAAGTTGAGAAATTGACAGGCGGTTGCTATTTTCTTTTAGTGCGGCGCTTGAGCCGCGCGATCGCGTCGTTGGCGCGCTTGATCGCTTCCTCGCCGATCTGCTCGAGCAGCTCCCGGTAGGCGCTGCGCTCGCCGCAATTAGTGCACGCAAGCAGGGTGGTGAGCCGCAGCTCGCCGGATGGCGGCGGCTTGAAGTCGGTCTTGCCGCAGCTGCGGCAGCGCGCAGCGATGTCGCGTACGGCTACGAGCATGGCCGCCCCCTCCCTCCCCCAGGGGCCATGCCATGTTAGGCCCGCCGCGGGCGGCAAAGCGAGAAGTATTTGGCGCCGCGGTGAGAACTATTTGGCAGCCACGACCATGATCTCGACCAGCGCTCGCGGGTCGGCGAGCTTGGCCTCGACGCAGGCGCGGGCGGGCAGGTTCCGCGGATCGACCCAGGCCGTCCACACGTCGTTCATCGGCGCCCGGTTGCGGATGTCGGTCACCCAGATCTGGGCCTGCAGCACCTTCGACTTGCTCGAGCCGCACTTGCCGAGCAGCCGATCGATCTCGGCCAGCACTTCCTGGGTCTGGCCCTTGACGTCTTTCGACAGGTCCTTCGCCACCACGCCGGCGAGATAGACCGTCGCGCCGTGCTCCAGGGCGTTGGACAGGATGGTGGTCGGGTCGTGCCGCACGATACTCATGCCGTTTTCTCCTGGAGAGTCTGCTTGTCGTAGCCGGCGACCTGCTTGTAGCCGTCGGAGAGAGCGCGCAGCTCCTCCGCGCTGATCAGCGCGTCGATGCGCTCGAAGGGCCGGTCGCCGCTGCGCTCGTACACCTCGCGCAGGATCGCGTCCGGCGGATTGCGCCGGTTTTCCAGCACCACGTTGCCGGTCGGCACGAGGCGCGCCGCCTCGTAGGCCTTGAGCGCGCTCGCCACCGTGCCTTCGCGCTGCAGGCAGTCGGCGAGCACCTGGGCGTCGAGGATCGCCTGCCCGGCGCCGTTCGAGCCGCGCGGGTACATCGGGTGCGCAGCGTCGCCGAGCAGCGTGACGCAGCCGAAGGTCCACGCCGGCAGCGGATCCTTGTCCACCATCGGGTACTCGAGCACCACGTCGGCGGCGCGGAAGAACGCCGGCACGTCGAGCCACTCGAAGCGCCAGTCCTTGGCGCCGTCGATGAAGTCCTCGACGCGCGCCCGGCGGTTCCAGTCCCAGCGCTTGTAGCTCGGTGTCTCGATCTCCCAGAGCCAATTCACGAGCTGGCGCCCTGCGGCGTCGACGCTGTTGCGGATCGGGTAGTGGACGAGCTTGCCGCCTTTCAGCCAGCCGGCGCGCGTCATCGTGGCGCCGCTGAGAACCGGCTTCCAGCGCGTCACGCCGCGCCACATGTTGATGCCCGAGTAGCGCGGCTCGCCTTCCTTCGGATAGAGCTGCTGGCGGACGACCGAGTGGATGCCGTCGCACGCGACCAGCGCCCGGCCGCGCAGCGCGCCGCGCTCGCGGAAGCTCGCCGCCACGCCCTTCTCGTCCTGCGAGAAGCCCGTGCAATGGAAGCCGAGCTGCAGCCGCTCGGCGCCGAGCCGATTGCGCACCGCGTCGAGCAGCACCGCCTGCAGGTCGCCGCGATGGATCGAAAGCTGCGGCCATTCGTAGCCCGCGCGCCGGCCGAGCGGCTCGCGGTAGATGAGCTGGCCGAAGCGGTTGAAAAACGCGGCTTCCTGCGTCTCCACGGCGAGCCTGGCCAGCTCGGGCACGAGCCCGAGCGCGCCCAGCGCCTTGGTCGCATGCGGCAGCAGGTTGATGCCGACGCCGAGCGGCTTGATCTCCGGCGCCGATTCGAGCACTCGGCAGGAAATTTTTCGCTTGTGCAGTTCGAGCGCCAGCGTCAGGCCGCCCACGCCGGCGCCGATAATGAGGACATCCATCACGGCGAGTTTACTTCTCCCGTACTACATTTGACCGCATGAAACGTCCATTGCTCGCATTGCTGTGCCTCGCGCTCGCCAGCGGCGTTGCCGCCGCCGAGGAGAAAAAGGCGAAAAAAGAGAAGACCGCGGCCAAGTCGGACAAGAACGCGGCGCAGAAGAGCGAGTCGTCCATCGGCGAATGGGCGAATCGCAACAAGATCTGGATCACGCACAAGGACAACGACAAGCCGAAGAGCGACAAGCCGAAGAGCGACAAGGCGAAGAGCGACAAGGCGAAGAAGGTCAAGGCGAAGAAGGACTGATCGCGCGGGACGCTACCGCGGCCAGGCAGCGATCGCCAGGCAAACCCACCCGGCCAGGAACGCAAGCCCGCCCAGCGGCGTAATCGCGCCCATCCAGCGCACGCCGCTCAGCGCAAGGCCGTAAAGGCTGCCGGAAAAGAGCAGCGTCCCCGCAACGAAAAGCCAGCCGCCTGCGCTCACCAGCGCCCCGGGCCATCGGGTGTATGCCCACGCCACGCCGAGCAGCGCGAGCGCGTGGTACATCTCGTAGCGCACGCCGGTCTCGAATGTCGCGAGCAGCTCGGGCGACAGCCGCGCCCTGAGGCCGTGCGCGGCAAAGGCGCCGAGCGCGACCGCGACGCATGCGGAGAGCGCTCCGGCGAGGAAGAAAAATCTATCCAAGCCAGCGCCGCGCGTTGTGGAACATGGTCATCCAGGGCGAGTCTTCGCCGAGCCCGGGCGGCGCCCAGGACATCTGCACCGTGCGGAAGGTGCGCTCGGGATGCGGCATGACGATGGTGAAGCGGCCGTCGGCAGTCGTCAGCCCGGTGATGCCTTGCGGCGTGCCGCTCGGGTTGAAGGGATAGGCTTCGCTGGCCTGGCCGCGGTTGTCCACGTATCTCATGCAGACAAGATGGGGCTCGGCATCGAACTGCGCGCGCCCCTCGCCGTGCGCCGTGACGATCGGGATGCGGCTGCCGGCCATGCCGGCGAAGAAGATCGACGGGCTCTCGACGATCTCCACCATGACCAGGCGCGCCTCGAACTGCTCGGAGCGATTGCGCACGAAGAGCGGCCAGCGGCCGGCGCCGGGAACGAGCTCCTTCAGCGCCGCCATCATCTGGCAGCCATTGCACGCGCCCAAGGCGAAGATGTCGCGGCGGGCGAAGAAGCGCTCGAACTCGGAGCGCACGCGCGGGTTGTGCAGGATCGCCGCCGCCCAGCCGCGCCCCGCGCCCAGCACGTCGCCGTAGGAGAAGCCGCCGCCCGCGACGACGCCCTGGCAGCCTTCGAGCGTGCGTCGCCCGGCGAGCAGATCGGTCATGTGCACGTCGAGCGGCTCGAACCCGGCGCGCTCGAATGCGGCCGCCATCTCCACCTGGCCGTTGACGCCCTGCTCGCGGAGGATCGCCACCTTGGGCCGCGCGCCCGTCGCGACGAACGCCTCCCTGGGCGAGAACGTGAGGTGCAGGTGCAAGCCCGGGTCCTGCAGATCGAGGATGCGGTCGAATTCCTGGCGCGCCGACTCGGGGTGATCGCGCAGCGCCTGCAGGCGCCACGTCATCTCGGCCCAGACGCGCTGCGCGTGATCGCGCTTGTTCACGTAGAGGTCGCGGCCGTTGCGCAGGATGCGGATCTGGTCGCGCGGGTTGAGCTGGCCGACCACGTGCGAGCAGGCGCCGAGGCCCGCTGCGCGCAGAACCTGCATGACGCGCGCGCGGTCGGCGGCGCGGATCTGCAGCACGGCGCCCAGCTCCTCGCTGAAGAGGGCGGCCAGCGCAAGCTCGCGCGCCCGGCCGGCGAGCTGCTCGCCGGTGTTGCGCTTGAAGGCATCGACGTCGTCGTACGCCGCATCGAAGGCGATTGCGTCGAGGTTGAGCGTCACGCCGCAGTGGCCGGCGAACGCCATCTCGCACACGGTGGTGAAAAGCCCGCCGTCCGAGCGGTCGTGATAGGCGAGGACGAGCGGCCGCAGCTCCTGGATCGCGGCGAAGAAACCCTTGAGCAGGGCCGGATCGTCCACATCCGGGCAGCTGTCGCCCATCGCGCCGTGCACCTGCGCGAGCACCGAGCCGCCGAGGCGGTTCCTGCCCTGCCCGAGGTCGACCAGCAGGAGCTCGGTGTCGCCCGCGTCGGTGCGTAGCTGCGGGGTAAGCGTCTCGCGCGCGTCCTCGACCGGCGCGAAGGCCGAGACGACGAGCGAGACCGGCGCGACGATTTCCTTGCCCTCCCAGGCGGTCCGCATCGAGAGCGAATCCTTGCCGACCGGGATCGACACGCCGAGCGCAGGACAGAGCTCGAGCGCCACCGCCCTCACCGTGTCGAACAGCGCCGCGTCCTCGCCGGGATGGCCGGCGGCCGCCATCCAGTTGGCCGAGAGCTTGACCTGCGAGAGCGAGGCGATGCGCGCCGCGGCGATGTTGGTGATCGCCTCGCCGACCGCCATGCGGCCCGACGCCGGCGCGTCGATCAGCGCGAGCGGCGTGCGCTCGCCGATCGCCATCGCCTCGCCGGCGCAGCTGCGATAGCCGGCGAGCGTCACCGCGCAGTCGGCCACCGGCTCCTGCCACGGACCGACGAAAGGATCGCGCGCGCAAAGGCCGCCGACCGTGCGATCGCCGATCGAGACGAGAAAGTGCTTGGCCGCGACCGCCGGATGGCGCAGCACGCGATGCGCTGCGCGCTCGATGGCCACCTCGGCGAGGTCGAACGGCGCCGGCTTGCGGCGCCCGTGGCGCACGTCGCGCAGCATCTTCGGCGGTCTTCCGAGGATGAGCGAAAGATCGACGTCGACCGGCTTGTCGTGCAGCAGCCTGTCGTTGACGAGCAGATGGCCGTCGGCCGTCGCTTCGCCGAGCACGGCGAAGGGGCAGCGTTCACGTTCACACAGGTTTTTGAACAGATCCAACGAACCTGGTGCAATGGCGAGGACGTACCGCTCCTGAGCCTCGTTGCACCAGATCTCGCGCGGCGACATGCCGGTGTCGAGCGATGGAACGTCGCGCAGCTCGAGGCGCGCGCCGCGGCCGGAGCCGTGCGCGAGCTCGGGGACCGCGTTGGACAGCCCGCCCGCGCCGACGTCGTGGATGGAAAGGATCGGATTGGCCTCGCCAAGCTGCCAGCAGCGGTCGATCACCTCCTGCGCGCGGCGCTGCATTTCCGCGTTGCCGCGCTGCACGGAATCGAAATCCAGGTCCTCGACGTTCGCGCCAGCGCCCATCGACGAGGCGGCGCCGCCGCCCATGCCGATCAGCAGCCCCGGCCCGCCGAGCTGGATGAGCAGCGTGCCGGGCGAAAGCGTTGCCTTTGCCGAGTGCGCGGCATCGATCGAGCCCAGACCGCCGGCAAGCATGATCGGCTTGGGGTAGCCGCGATCCTCGAACTCGAAGGCGCGGAAGTAGCCGCACAGGTTGGGACGGCCGAACTCGTTGTTGAACGACGCGGCGCCGATCGGCGCCTCGAGCATGATGTCGAGCGCCGAAGCGATGCGCCCGGGCTTGCCGGGCCCCTCGCCCTCCCAGGGCTGCTCATAGCCCGGGATGCGCAGGTAGGAAGTCGAGTAGCCGACGAGGCCCGCTTTCGGCTTCGCGCCGCGGCCGGTCGCGCCCTCGTCGCGGATCTCGCCGCCGGCGCCGGTCGCCGCGCCCGGGAAGGGCGAGATCGCCGTCGGATGGTTGTGCGTCTCCACCTTCATCACGGTGTGCGTCAGCGCCGGCCGATAGGCGTACGCGCAGTCGCGGCCGGGAAAGAAGCGCTCGACTTCGGCGCCGGCCATGATCGCGGCATTGTCGGCGTACGCCACCACCGTGCCCTGCGGCGTCGCGGCGTGCGTGTGGCGGATCATGGCGAACAGCGACTGCCGCTTGGGCTCGCCGTCGACGATCCACTCGGCGTTGAAGATCTTGTGCCGGCAATGCTCCGAGTTCGCCTGCGCGAACATCGTCAGCTCGGCGTCCGTCGGATCGCGGCCGAGGGAACGGTACGCGCGCTCGAGGTATTCGATCTCATCCTCGGAAAGGGCGAGGCCCAGCTCGCGGTTCGCCTCGGCAAGTCTCTCTATTGAAATGAAGCCGAGCGGCCGGGGTGGAACGTGCTCGAAAAGCCGATTCGCGTCCTCCAGCGAGGCGAGCACCGTCTCGGTCATCCGGTCGTAGAGCGGCGCGGCGACGCCCGGCACGCGGGAGTCGACGTGGAAGGCCGTGCCGCGCTCGATGCGCGTCACCGCGGAAAGGCCGCAGTTGCGCGCGATATCGGTGGCCTTGGACGACCAGGGCGAGATCGTGCCCAGGCGCGGCACCACGAGATGCAGGGTGCCTTCGCCGTGCGGCGCGGCGGCGCCGTAGTCCAGCAGCCGCTCGAGCAGGCGGCGCTCGTCGGCCGCGAGCGCTCGCGAGGTCTCGACGAAATGCCAGTAGCCCGCGCTGACCGAGCGGACCGCGGGATCGACGTTCTTGAGCGAAGCGAGAAGCTTGGCGAGGCGGAACTCCGAGAGCGCACGCGGCCCGCGGAGCTTTAGGATGTCAGGCACTAGTCGCGGACCTGGGGCTCCTTTACCGTGCCGCCGAGGAGGAGCGTCGCGGACAGCGTCTGCTGCGCGGGGGTGCGCACGTCGGCAATGATACGCCCCGACAGCGCGCCGCCCTTCGTGATCTCGGCGCTCGCGCCGGCATTCAGCGCGCCCGCGCCGATGGTCACGTTGCGCAGCGATACGGTGCCGCGCTCGTAGGTGACCTGGCCGTTCAGCTCGGCGAACTGGGTCGTTCCGCTCACCTGCTTGCCGCGCGTCTGGATCGCGCGCGAAAGGTCGAAGCTGCCGAGCGTGCCTTTGTTGATGGAGAAGCGGCCGTCGACCCGGCCGCCGGCGAGCAGCCTCGACGGATCGCTGCCGCTCATCGAGAACTGACCGGTGCCGTCGGCCTTGCCCTCGGAGAGCAGCGCCGGGGCGAAGACGGCGGCATTGATGTTGCGCGCGGTCAGCACGCCGTCCATGTCCCACGTGCTGCCCCAGCGGATCTTGGCGGTGCCGGAGATCGCGCCGTTGTAGATCGCGCCGCCCCATTCGGCCAGGTCCGCGCCGTAGCGAGTCGCCGTGCCCTTCATCGCAAACTGGCTGAGCACGATGTCGGGCGCGATCGGCAGCGGCAGGCCGCCCGCGGTGCCGTCGAGCTGCAGGCTCTCGCCTTTCGGCAGGATCTGCACGTAAAGCGTGTCCGGACCGCGCACCGTGGCGACGCGCAGCGCGCCGTTGGCGTTCAGGGTGAACTCGGCCTCGAGCGGCTTGGGCAGGACGAGCGGCCCGCCCAGGGCGAGCTCGCGCACGCGGATGCGCTCGACGGAGAAACGCTCGGTCCTCAGGCGAGAGAACAGCACCGCGCCAAAAACCGACTGCGGCAGCGACACGCCTTCGATGTCGATCAGGCTGAACTTCTGGCGATCGCCCATCAGGGAAGCGAGCGCCGGATGCACCGACACGCGCGCGAGGCGCGCCTCGCCGACGCGCACGTTCTCGAAGCGCAGCTGCGGGCCGGTCAGGAGCCATAGCCGCGCCGAGCCGATCTTCACCGGCTGGCCGAGCGTCTGCGACGCCACCTGCTCGACCTCGGCGACCTCGAGCGGCAGGAAATGCACGCCGACCAGGCCGACCACGAGGACGAAGGCCAGGAACAAGGCGACCGGCCGGCCCCAGCTGCCCTTCGCGCGCGGCCGGCCCGAAGGCGCCGCGGTAGCCACCGCGGCCGTCGCCGCGTTCCTGGCCGCGGCCTTGGCGGCCGCCTTCTCGTCGGCGCGGCGCTTCTTCTCCTCGACCTTCTTGCGCTTCTTCGCCTCGCGCTCCTTTTCCTTCTCCTTGCGCTTGAGCTCCTTTTCATCGATGCCGAGCGCCTTCTGCTCTTCCTTGACCTCGGTCATGTCGAGGTCGTCGTCATCGAAGGGGATTTCGTCCTCGGCCGTGCTCGCCTGCTTGGCCATGGCCGCCGCGGTGGCCGCCTCGGCCTTGCGCTGGATTTCCTCGGCCTCGCGCTTGCGCCGCTCCTCTTCACGGGCGATGCGCTCTTCTTCCTCGCGCGCCTTGCGCTTCTCTTCTTCCCGGCGGCGCGCCTCCTCCTGGCGCCGAGCCTCCTCCTGGCGCTCGGCTTCGCGCGCCTCTTGTTCGCGGCGCTGGGCTTCCTCGCGCATCTGCTGCTCGGCCTCGAGCCGCCGGCGCTGCGCTTCGGCACGCGCCTGGCTTTCGGCTTCGGCGCGCGCCTTGTGCTCTGCCTCGTCCTTGTTGGTGAACGAGTCGAGATCGGCCAGCAGCGAGTCCGCGAACGTATCGGGCTTCGCCGGCTTCTTCTCGGCCTTGGGCGGGGGCGGCGCGGGCGCGATCTGCGCCGATGCCAGGGCGTCCGCGGCGGCGCGCGCGAGCTGCTCTTCCTCTTCCTTCGCCTTGCGTTCGGCCGCTTCCCTGGCCTTGTGCTCCGCTTCGGCCTTCGCCTTGCGCTCGGCCTCCGCCTTCGCTTTGCGCTCGGCCTCTTCCTTCGCCTTGCGCTCCGCCTCTTCCTTCGCTTTGCGCTCGGCCTCCGCCTTTGCCTTGCGCTCGGCCTCTTCCTTCGCCTTGCGCTCCGCTTCTTCCTTCGCCTTGCGCTCTTCCTCGAGGCGCTGCCTCAGCTCCTCGGCCTCGCGGCGCGCCTTTTCCTCGATCTCGCGGCGTACGCGCTCGGCTTCTTCCTTCGCCTTGCGCTCCGCTTCCATGCGCCGCTCCATCTCCTCGCGCACCCGGCGCTCGAGCTCGAGCTTGGCCTTCGCCTCGGCATCGGCTTTCGCTTTCGCTTCGGTCGCGGCGCGCACGGCCGCCTCGCGCGCCGCCTTGACCTTCGCCTCGATTTCCGCCTTGGCGCGCGCCTCCGCCTCCTCCTTCATCTTCTTCTCGGCGTCGGCGCGCATCTTGGCCTCGATCTCGGCCTTGGCCTTGTCCTCAACTTCCTTGCGCACGCGCTCGCGCTCGGCGGCGGCCTTCGCTTCTGCCTCCTCGCGCGCCTTGTCGAGCGACGACTGCTGCGCCTTCGTCTGCTGGACCTGCTGCGGGGTCGGCGGCGGCGCGGCGGGACGCGGCGCGGCCGGACGCGAGGCCGGCCCGGCGGGACGCGCGGCCGCGATGCCGCCGATCCGCGTGGCACCGAGCGAGCTGAAATCGAGATCGCCGCCGGCGGAATCCCTTGCCGGCGCCGCGGGACGCGAAGGCGGCCCGGAGGGACGCGAAGCGGGTGCGGCCGGCTGCGAAGGCGGAGCGGCGGGACGCGAAGGCGGAGCGGCGGGACGCGAAGCCGGCGCCGGCGGCCGCGACGAGGGCGCGCTGCCCGCGCCTGCCGACACCTCGCGGATGAAGCCTTCCTTGTCGAGCTGCTGCACGACCGCCTGGAAGGCGGCGTCGTAGGTTCGGCCGACTTTCTCCGCGACGTCTTTCAGCGTGGCGCGGCCATCGATCGCCGAAAGCACCGCGCGGTCGGGACGCTTGAGAAGGCTCGTTTTGCCAGCAGCTTCCTGGACACCCTTGCCCGACTTCGAATAGATAGCGGTCGGATTCATTCCCTGGCGCCGCTAATTATATTAGGGCGGCGCTCCGTAGCCGCCGCCGCCAGGCGTTTCTATGACAAAGATGTCACCCTCTGACATTTCCGTCTGATCGAAGGGACCGAGCTCGCTGACACTTCCGTCACGCCGCACGACATAATTGCGGCCCGCGCGTCCGGGCTCGCCGCCCGCCATGCCGTGCGGCCGCACCAGGCGGTGCCCGGAAAGGATCGCCGCGGTCATCGGCTCGAGGAATCGCACGCGCCGCACCGCGCCGTCGCCGCCGCGCCAGCGGCCGCGGCCGCCCGAGCCGCGGCGGATGGCGAAGCTTTCGAGCAGCACGGGAAAGCGCCACTCCAGCACTTCGGGGTCGGTAAGCCGTGAATTGGTCATGTGCGTCTGCACCACATCGGCGCCGTCGAAGCCCGGACCGGCGCCCGAGCCGCCGGCGACCGTCTCGTAGTACTGGTAGCGCGCGTTGCCGAATGTGAAGTTGTTCATCGTTCCCTGCGCCGACGCCATCACGCCGAGCGCGCCGTACAGCGCCTCGGTGATGCATTGCGAGGTCTCGACGTTGCCGGCGACGACCGCCGCCGGGTAGCGCGGCCGCAGCATGGAGCCCTCCGGGATCGACACGGCGAGCGGCTTGAGGCATCCGGAATTGAGCGGAATGTCGGCGTCGACGAGCGTGCGAAAGACGTAGAGCACCGCCGCCATGCACACGGCCGAGGGCGCGTTGAAGTTGTTCGGCAGCTGCGCCGAGGTGCCCGTGAAATCGAGGCTTGCATTGCGCCGGTCTTGGGAAATTGCTATGGAAACCGTGATCCGCGCACCATTGTCCATCGGCAGCTCGAAGCGGCCGTCCTTCAGGACCCCGAGCACGCGGCGCACCGACTCTTCGGCGTTCGCCTGCACATGGCGCATGTAGGCCTGCACCACCTCGAGGCCGAAGTCGTCGACCATGCGGCGCAGCTCCTGCACGCCTTTCTCGTTCGCGGCGATCTGCGCGCGCAGGTCGGCGACATTCTGCTGCACGTTGCGCGCCGGATAGCGCCCCGAGCGGAGCAGCGCGAGGGTTTCCTTTTCCCTGAACGAGCCTCGATCGACGAGCAGGAAGTTGTCGATCAGCACGCCCTCCTCCTCCACGATTTTCGAGGCGGGCGGCATCGAGCCGGGCGTGATGCCGCCGATATCGGCGTGATGGCCGCGGGAACCTACGTAAAACAGGACTTTGCCGCCGATGAATACCGGCGTGATCACCGTGACGTCCGGGAGATGCGTGCCACCGTTGTAAGGCGCGTTGAGGACGTAGACGTTGCCTTCGCGAATTCCGTGGCGACTCGGAGCGGCGTTCTCGCGAATCACGGTCTTGATCGACTCGCTCATCGAGCCGAGATGCACCGGCATGTGCGGCGCGTTGGCGATCAGGTTGCCCGCGCCGTCGAACAGCGCGCACGAGAAGTCGAGCCGCTCCTTGATGTTCACCGAGTAGGCGGTGTTCTGCAGCCGCAGGCCCATCTGCTCGGCAATCGACATGAAAAGGTTGTTGAAGATCTCCAGGCGCACAGGATCGACGTCGGTGCCGATCGCCGCCTCGCTCTTCCTCGGTTGCGCCCGGTCGAGCACCAGGTGGTCGAGCGCCGTGACGGTGGCGCGCCATTCGGGCTCGACCACCGTCGTCGCGTTCGCCTCGGCGATGATCGCCGGCCCGGCGATCGCCTGTCCCGGCGCGAGGTCGTCGCGCCGGTAAAGCGGCGTCTCATGCCATTGCGCGCCCGAGAACATGCGCACGCGGGCCACCGGCAGAGCAGGGTCCTTTCTCGACGAGACCGTTTCTGTTGGCAAATCGGCTGCAGCGATCGCTTCCACCGATACCGCTTCCGCGACGAGCGCACGCCCCGGCATCAGGAAGGAGAACTGCTTTCGATAGGCAGCCTCGAAGTCGGCGACCATCCGCTCGCGCGGGCCAAGCTCGACGAGCAGCGCGGTATCGGTGCCGTCGTATTTCAGGTGCGCCCGCCGCAAGACCTTCACGTTCGTCGGCGCGACACCCTGCTGGACGAGCTCGTCCCGCGCCGCAATGGCGAGCGCTTCGGCGATGTCTTCCAGCGCGCAGGAGTCGTCCAGCTTCGCCTCGACCGCCCGCTGCCGCATCGCAGTCTGGTCGGCGAGCCCCATGCCGTAGGCGGAAAGCACGCCCGCGTGCGGGTGGATGAAGACGCGCGTCATGCCGAGCGCGTCGGCCACGAGGCAGGCGTGCTGGCCGGCCGCGCCGCCAAAGCAGCACAACGTGTAGCGCGTGACGTCATGGCCGCGCTGCACCGAGATGTGCTTGATCGCGTTGGCCATGTTGCCCACCGCGATCTGCACGAAACCTTCCGCCACCGCCTCGGCCGCGCGCCCATCGCCGATGGTTTTCGTCAATTCGGAAAATTTGTCGGCAACAACGGCGGCATCGAGCGGCTGCTCGCCCTCGGGGCCGAAGACGTGCGGGAAGTATCCGGGCTGGATCTTTCCCAGCATGACGTTGGCATCGGTTACGGCGAGCGGGCCGCCACGCCGGTAGCACGCCGGGCCCGGATTCGCGCCCGCGGAATCCGGACCTACGCGGTAGCGCGCGCCGTCGAAGTGCAGGATCGAGCCGCCGCCGGCGGCGACCGTGTGGATCGACATCATGGGCGCGCGCATGCGCACGCCCGCCACGAGCGTCTCGAACTCGCGCTCGAAGCTGCCCGCGTAGTGCGACACGTCGGTCGACGTCCCGCCCATGTCGAAGCCGATGATCCTCTGGAAGCCCGCGCGCTCGGCAGCGCGCGCGGCGCCGACGATGCCGCCCGCCGGCCCCGAGAGGATCGCATCCTTGCCCTGGAAGCGCCGGGCATCGGTCAGCCCGCCGTTCGACTGCATGAAGAAGAGCCGCACGCCGCCCAGCTCGCCCGCCACCTGCTCGACGTAGCGGCGCAGGATCGGCGAAAGGTAGGCATCGACCACGGTCGTGTCGCCCCGGCCGACGAGCTTCATCAGCGGGCTCACCTCGTGCGACACGGAGACCTGCGTGAAGCCGGCTTGTCTCGCCGCCGCCGCCACCTGGCGCTCGTGCTCGGGAAAGCGGTAGCCGTGCATGAAGACGATCGCGATCGAGCGGAAGCCGTCCGCAAATGCCTTCTCGAGATTCGCCTTGGTCCCAGGCAGATCTAGCGGTGTGACGACATCCCCTCTGGCAGCGACGCGCTCGTCAACCTCGACCACCTTCGCATAGAGCATCTCGGGCAGCACGATGTGCCGGTCGAAAAGCCGCGGCCGGTTCTGGTAGGCGATGCGCAGCGCATCGCGGAATCCGCGCGTGATGAACAGCACCGTAGGATCGCCCTTGCGCTCGAGCAGCGCGTTGGTCGCCACCGTGGTGCCCATCTTCACCGCCTCGATGCGCTCGGCGGGGATCGGATCGGTCTTGCCGAGCGCCAGGATCTCCCGGATGCCCGCGAGAGCCGCATCGCGGTAGCGCTCCGGGTTATCCGACAGCAGCTTGCGCGTGACGAGCGCGCCGTCGGGACGGCGGGCGACCACGTCCGTGAAGGTGCCGCCGCGGTCGATCCAGAATTGCCAGCCGTTCATTAGAATCGAATGCTAGCTTGAATAAGAAAGAGACTTCGCCGCCGCTCACGCTCCTGCTGGGCGTGCTGATCTCGCTCTCGGCGCTCGGCACGGATCTCTACGTGCCGGCGCTGCCTTCCGTGGCGCAGGCCTTCGCCGCGCCGGTGAGTCGCGCGCAGGCGACGATCACGACGTACTTCGTCGGCCTCGCCGCGGGGCAGCTCTTGTGGGGACCGCTCTCCGACCGCTACGGCAGAAAGCCGGTGCTCCTCGTCGCCCTCGCGCTGATGCTCGGCGCGACGGCAGCCGCAGCGCTTGCCGGCTCGGTCGCCGCGATCGTCGCCGCACGCCTTGCGCAGGGCATGGGCATGGCGGGCGGTGTCGTGCTCGGCCGCTCGATCGTGCGCGACCTGCATGCGCACGAGCAGGCCGCGCGCCTGCTCTCACGCATGATGATCGTGTTCAGCTTCGTGCCGATCGCCGCGCCCCTCGCCGGCGCGATGCTCGTCTCGAGCGCCGGCTGGCGGGCCATTTTCTGGACCTATGCGGCGATCGCCGTCGCCCTCGGCGTCGCCGTCGCGGCCGGCCTGCGGGAGACGGCGACGGCGCGCCCGGCGGCGCCGCCGGCGGAGATCGCGCGCCGATTCCGTGAGATCCTCGCCGACCAGCGCTTCGTCGCGCCTTTCCTGCTGCTCGTCGGCTCGCAGATGGCGATCATTTGCTGGGTGAGCAATTCCGCGTTCGCGCTGGTGCGCGAAGGCGTTTCGGCGCGCGCCTACGGCTTCATGTTCGCCGGCGTGATGCTCGGCCAGATCGCAGGCGCCTGGGCTTCCAGCCGGCTTGTGCTGCGCATCGGCATCGGCGGACTGTTGCGCGCCGGCAGCCGCGTCGCGCTCGCGGGCGGCGGCGCCGCGGCCCTGCTTGCCTGGGCCGGCGTGGCGCACTGGCTCGCCCTGGTTGCTCCCTTCGCGGTGCTGCTCTTCGGCACGGCGCTCATCATCCCGAACGCGAGCGCGGCCGCGCTTTCGCCGTTCCCGCACGCCGCGGGCGCCGCATCGTCGCTCATGGGAGCGGTCGGCTTTGCCTGCGGCGCGCTCGTCAGCGCGCTGCTCGGCGCCGCCTTCGACGGCACGCCGCGGCCCATGGCCAGCGCCGCGGCGCTCGCCGCGCTCGGCGTGTTCGTCTGCGAAAGAATGGTGCTGCGTGGAAAAGCTTGATGCGGTGGTGATCGGTGCCGGCGTCGTCGGCCTCGCGGTGGCGCGCGAGCTGGCGCTGGCCGGCCGCGAAGTCGTCATCCTGGAAGCGGAGGACGCCATCGGCACGCATACCAGCTCGCGCAACTCCGAGGTCATCCACGCCGGCATCTACTATCCCAAGGGGTCGCTCAAGGCGTCGACGTGCGTCGCGGGACGCCACCTCCTCTACGAATACTGCCGCAGCCACGGCGTGCCGCATCGCCGCTGCGGCAAGCTGATCGTCGCCACCGACGAAGCCCAGGTTCCGGAGCTCGAGGCGATCCGCGCGAAGGCGCATGCCAACGGCGCCACCGACGTCGTGCGCATCCGCCGGGACGAAGCGCTCGCCATGGAGCCCGAGCTCCATTGCGTCGCCGCTCTGCATTCGCCTTCCACCGGCATCATCGACAGCCACGCACTGATGCTTGCGTATCTCGGCGATGCCGAAGCGCGCGGTGCGATGCTCGCGGTCAAGAGCGCGGTGAGCGGCGGCCGAGCGCGCGACGACGGGATAGAGATCACAGTCGAAGGCAGCGATCCCTTCGTTGCGCGAACCGTGGTGAATAGTGCAGGACTGCGCGCGCCCACGGTGGCGAAGCTTATTTCCGGATACCCCGCAGAGCGTGCGCCGCGCGAGCTGTATGCGAAGGGCAACTACTATTCGCTGGGCCGCAAGAGCCCTTTTCAGCGACTCGTTTATCCGGTGCCCGAGCCCGGCGGGCTCGGCGTGCACGTGACGCTCGACCTCGCCGGCCAGGCGCGCTTCGGTCCCGATGTCGAATGGGTCGAGCGCATTTCCTACGACGTCGATCCGCACCGCGCCGCCCGCTTCTATGCCGCGATCCGCCGCTACTGGCCCGCGCTTCCGGACGATTCGCTCTCGCCCGGCTACGCCGGCATCCGGCCCAAGACCTCGGGCCCCGGCGAGCCGGCGAGCGATTTCGCGATCCAGGGGCCGCGCGCTCATGGCGTCGCGGGCCTCGTGCATCTCTTCGGCATCGAGTCGCCCGGGCTCACGGCGAGCCTCGCGCTCGCGCGGCGAGTCGTTTCCGAACTAGGCTAAGATCGCGCCACAACGAGGAGGAGCACCATGCTGAGAATTGCCTTCGCAGCTCTCATCCTAGCTTTCTTCGCAACGGCGCAGGCGCAGAAGTGGGACATGCCGACGCCCTACTCCGACGGCGAGTTCCACACCCGCAACGTCGTCGCGTTCGTCGAGGACGTGAAGAAGGCGAGCGGCGGCAAGCTGGACATCGTCGTGCATTCCAACGGCTCGCTGATCAAGCATCCCGACATCCTGCGCGCGGTGTCGACCGGGCAGGTGCCGATCGCCGAGTTCCTGCTCGGCCAGTTCGGCAACGAGGACGCGATCTTCGCGGCGGACAACATCCCCTTCGTCGCGGCAGGCTACGACGCGGCATGGAAGTTCTACCAGGCGCAGAAGCCCTACCTCGAGAAGCACCTCGCGAGCCGCGGCCTCAAGCTGCTTTACTCGGTAGCGTGGCCGGGCCAGGGAATCTATACCAAGGATCCGCTGAAGAGCGTCGACGATCTGAAGGGCACCAAGTTCCGCACCTACAGCCCGATGACCGCGCGGCTGGCCGAGCTGCTCGGCGCGAGCCCGACAGTGGTGCAGGTGCCCGAGGTGCCGCAGATGTTCGCCACCGGCGCCATCCAGGCGATGATCACCTCGTCGGCCACCGGCACCTCCACCAAGGCGTGGGAATTCGTCAAGAACTACTACGACACCAGCGCCTTCCATCCGAAGAACGTCGTCGTGGTGAATCAGCGTGCGTTCTCGCGCCTGCCTCAGGGCGAGCAGGCCGCGCTCGTGAAGAGCGCCGCCACCGCGGAGAAGCGCGGCTGGGAAATGTCCAAGGAGCGCGAGAAGGAAGGCAACGAGACGCTGCAGAAAAACGGCATGACCGTGCAGAAGCCCGACGCCCCGATGCAGGCGGCGTTCCGCAAGGTCGGCGAGCAGATCTCGGCCGAGTGGCAGAAGAGCGCGGGGCCCGACGGCGCGGCCCTCATGAAGGCCTACCACTCGAAATAGCTTGCGGCGGTTCCTCGACCGCCTTTACCTCGCCTCCGCCGTGGCCGGGGCGATCTGCCTCGCGTCGATCGCGTTCGTGATGCTGCTCCAGGCGGGCATGCGCGAGGTCGGCCTGCTCCTGCGCGGCGCCGATGACATCGTGGCGTGGCTGTGCGCCGCCTCGGCGTTCCTCGCGCTCGGCTACACCTTTCGCGAAGGCGAGCTGATCCGCGTCAGCCTGGTGCTCGAGAAGCTGCCGCGGCCGGCGCGCCGTCCTGCCGAGACCGCCTGCCTCGTCGGCGCCTTGCTCGTGGTCGGCTACGCCACGTGGGCAGTCGCAAGCTTTGTCTTCGATAGCTGGCGCTTCGGCGAGGTGGCGCAGGGCCTGCTGCAGATTCCGATCTGGATTCCGCAGGCGAGCCTGGGGGTGGGGCTGGTGGTGTTCCTGATCGCGGTTTTCGACGAGCTCGCCGCGCACCTGCGCGGCCGCAAGACGGCGTACCAGTCCGCGCAGGACGAGCGCCGCGCCAGGGCCGACTTCTCGAACGAGATCTGATGAGCAACCTGGAAGTCGCCGTGGTACTGCTCGTCCTGCTCTTCGTGCTGCTCGCCGGCGGGCTGTGGATCGCCATGGCGATGAGCGTGGTCGGCTGGTTCGGGCTGCAGTTTTTCACCGGCTCGCCGCCCGAAGCGAGCCTTTTCCAGTCGTTCTGGGGCGCGACCGCTTCATGGACGCTGGCTTCGCTGCCGCTTTTCGTCTGGATGGGCGAGATCCTGTTCCGAACGCGCCTGTCCGAGGAAATGTTCGAGGGCCTCGCGCCGTTCCTCGGCTGGCTGCCCGGCCGCCTGATGCACGTGAACATCATCGGCTGCGGCATCTTCGCCGCGGTGTCGGGGTCCTCGGCGGCCACCTGCGCGACGATCGGCAAGGTGGCGCTTCCCGAGCTGCAGAGACGCGGCTACGACGAGCGCATGAGCCTCGGCTCGCTGTGCGGCGCAGGAACCCTCGGGCTGCTGATCCCGCCCTCGATCATCATGATCGTGTACGCCGTGGCGGCCGAGGTGTCGATCCTGAAGATGTTCGTCGCCGGCGTGCTGCCCGGCATCGTGCTGATCGCGCTTTTCTCGGGCTGCATCGTCGCCTGGGCGCTGCTCAACCCCGGCAAGACGCCCGCGCAGAGCGAAGACATGCGTTGGCGGGAAAGGCTGCATCGTGCACGCCACCTGATCCCCTGCGTGCTGCTCATCATTTTCGTCATGGCCGCCATGTTTACCGGGTATGCGACGGCGACCGAGGCAGCCGCGGTCGGCGTGCTCGGCTCGCTGATCATCGCCGGGTGGACCGGCACGCTCACGTGGGCCAACTTCCGCGCCAGCCTGATGGGCGCGACGCGCCTGTCGTGCATGATCCTGTTCATCCTCGCCGGCGCCGCCTTCATGAGCTCGTGCATGGCGTTCACCGGCGTGCCGCGCGCGCTCGCCGAGTGGGTGGCGTCGCTGCACATGAGCCGCTACGGGCTGCTCGCCGTGCTGACCCTGATCTACATCCTGCTCGGCATGGTGATCGACGGCATCTCCATGATCGTGCTCACCATGACCATCGTGCTGCCGATGGTGCAGGCGGCCGGAATCGATCTCATCTGGTTCGGCATCTTCATCGTCATCCTGGTCGAGATCGCGCAGATCACGCCGCCCGTCGGATTCAACCTGTTCGTGCTGCAGACGATGACCGGCCGCGACATCAACTATGTCGCGCGTGCGTCGCTGCCGTTCTTCTTCATGATGCTCGTCGCGCTGGTCATCATCATCGCCTTCCCGCCCCTCGCGACCTGGCTGCCCGACGCGCTGCTCGGCGCAACGCGCCGCTAGCGATCAGGCGAAGGCGAGGTTGCGCGCGAGGCGCAGCCACTTCTGCGGCACCGCGGCGAAGCGCGGCAGGCGGAACACGTCCGGCTGCGGGGAGAGCGGCTTCGGCTCGACGGTGACCGCGCAGCGGTAGTAGCGCCGCGCGGCGCCTACCGTGTCGTCGTCGAGATCGCCGTTCGGATAGCAGAACAAGGCCACGTCGCGCCCGAGCTCGCGCTCGAGCACCGTGCGGCTCTCGCGCAGCTCGTCCTCCCTCTCCTGCGGCGTGAGCGAGGTGAGGATCGGATGGGTCATGGTGTGCGAGCCGATCGTCACGACCCGCGGATCGAGCCGCCTGAGCTCGTCCCAGCTGGCGAGGTCGTACGCCTCGCGCTGCGCGTCGCTCGGCCGGAAGTGCGGCGTAGCGGCGCGGACCTCGGCCTCGATGCCGCGCCGCTCGCCAATCTTGAGCGTCTTCATCCACTCGACGAACGCCTCGACCTCGCGCGGCGCGAGCAGCGTATCGGCGAGCGCGGTCAACGCGTCGCGCTGCAGCGAATAGAGCCGCGCGCGCGCCTCGTGATTCCAAAGCCAGCCGCCGCGCTCGATCAGGCCGGGACAGACGAAGAAGGTGGCCGTCAGGCCGAGCGAGCGCAGGAGGGGGTAGGCCACCTGCACGTTGCTGCGCAGGCCGTCGTCGAAGGTAAGCGCGAGGCGGCAGCGCAGGCCGGCGCTTTTCCGCCTGCCCGGGTCGGCGAGCTCGGCGAGCGGCACGATGTCGAAAAAGAGCCGCAGCATGGTCAGCTGGCGGGCGAGTTTGCCGGCGTCGCCGGACGGCGTGCCGTGGTACATCAGGATGCAGTTGCGCACGCGAGATTCTTAACATTCGGGGTGCACTTAGAATGCCGATGTGGTTAGTCCGGTCTACCTAACCGACGACATCCGGCGCATCGAGGAAAAGGCGCGCGATTCCGTTCCCCCGCTCATGGAGCGGGCCGGCGCGGCGGCCGCAGATCTGGCCGCAAAGCTCGTGCCCGACGAGCGCAAGGACGTGCTGGTCCTCGCCGGCCCGGGTAACAACGGCGGCGACGCGCGCATCGCCGCGGCGCTACTGCGTAAGCAGTTCTTCCGTGTAACGCTCGCCGGCAGGCCGGAAGAGCTACCGGCTACCGCCCGATGGAGCCTGGTCATCGATGGCCTTTTCGGCATCGGGCTCAAGCGCGAGATCGAGGGCGACTACGCCCGGCTCGTGGAGTATGCCAACCGGCAGGGTTGCCCGGTCCTCGCGCTCGATATTCCGAGCGGCCTCGCTTCCGACACGGGACGCGCGCTCGGCTGCGCGGTGCGGGCGACGCATACGATCACCTTTATCGCCCTGAAGCCCGGCCTGCTTACCCTGGAGGGACCCGACCATTGCGGCGAGATCAGCGTCGCGGATCTCGGCGTCGACACGAGCGGCGCCTCCGCCTGGGTGGCCGACCCGGCGCTCTTCAAAGGCGCCCTCAAGGCGCGGCCGCAAAACTTCCACAAGGGCCTCGCGGGCTCGCTCGGGATCTTCGGCGGCGCCGCCGGCATGACCGGCGCGGCGCTGCTCGCCGGCCGCGCGGCGCTCAAGCTCGGCTCGGGACGCGTCTATCTCGGCCTCCTCGACCAGACGCTGCACGTCGATCCGGTCGCGCCCGAGCTTATGATCCGCCATGCCGACGACGCGCTCGGGCTCGACCTCGACGCCATGGTCGTCGGCCCCGGGCTCGGCACGAGCGAGCGGGCCGAGACGCTGGTCGGCGCGGCGCTTGCGAGCGAGCTGCCGTGCGTGGTCGACGCCGACGCGCTGAACCTCATCGCCGAGAGCGAGGATCTGCGCAAGGCCTGCGCGCGGCGGAAAAGCGAGACGCTGCTGACACCGCACCCCGCCGAGGCGGCTCGCCTGCTCGGCTCGACCACCGCCGCGGTGCAGGCCGACCGCGTGAAGGCCGCACGCCTGCTCTCCGAGAACCTGAACGCGCATGTCGTCCTGAAAGGCGCGGGCAGCATCTGCGTCGCGCGCGACGGGCACTGGTTCATCAACCGCACCGGGCACGCCGGCCTGGCGAGCGCCGGCACCGGCGACGTGCTCGCCGGCTTCCTCGGCGCGCTGCTCGCCCAGAAATACAGCGGCGAGAGCGCGCTCGTGCTCGGCGTGCACCTGCACGGCGCCGCTGCGGAGGGCCTGCCGCGGGTCGGCCTCACCGCGAGCGAGCTCTTCGAGCCGGCGCGGCGGATCTGGAATTCCTGGCTGTAAGCGCGAAGCCATGAAACGGCGGTTGCTAAAGTGGCTTGGCTACGCGCTCGCGCTCGGCGCGAGCGCGCTGGCGAGCATCGTCCTCGCGTTCGCCGTGCAGGCCCGGCTGCGCCTGCCCGACCTGCGCGCCTGGCACACGGCGACCCTGGAGCACGAGTTTCACGTCGAGCGGCCGGACGCTCCTTCGTCGTTCCCGCAATACCTCGTGCTCGAGGATCGCCTGTTCGGCGAGCTGCGCCAGCGGGTGCTGGACGATCCTCGCGCCGCCGACAGCCAGCCCTTCGGGCGCTACAACCCGAAAAGCGTCGTAGCGCAGCTCGCGCTGGACACGAAATACAACCGCTCCTATGAGCTTGTGCCAGACGGCGGGGCGCGCGGCGCGGTGCTGCTGATCCACGGCCTGTCCGATTCGCCCTACAGCATGCGCGGCCTCGCGGAGGCTTTCCTCGCGCAGGGCTATTACGTGCTCGTGCTGCGCCTGCCCGGACACGGGACGATACCCGCGGGGCTGGTCGACGTGACGTGGCAGGACTGGTACGGCGCCGTCGTCCTCGCGGCGAAGTATGCGGCGGCGAAGGCGGGCCCGGGCAAGCCGTTCGTCGCGGGCGGTCACTCGACCGGCGCCGCGCTGCTGGCGCTGTACTCGCTGCGCACGATCGCCGATCCCGCGCTGCCGCGGCCGCAGCGGCTCTATCTCGTGTCGCCGGCGATCGGCATTTCGCGCTTCGCCGCGCTGACGGAGGTCGTCGCCGGGCTGTCGTTCATCCCTGCGTTCGCGAAATCGCGCTGGATCGACGTCCTGCTCGAATACGATCCGTACAAGTACAACTCGTTCCCCGTCAATGCGGCAAAGCAGATCTATCTGCTGACGCAGGTCGTGCAGCGCACGCTCGACGAAGAGCAGCGGCGCGGACGCCTGGCGCAAATGCCGCGGGTGATCGCCTTTCAGTCGATCGTCGATTCCACGGTCACGGCGGCAGAGGTGGTGCGCGGGCTGCTCGGGCGCCTTCCCCCGCGCGGCCATGAGCTCGTGGTGTTCGACATCAACCGCAACGAGAACCTCGAGGGCTGGATCGCACCGGGTCCGCTCGAGGACTTCGAGAGCCTGCGTGGCGCGGCCGATCTGCCTTTCCGGCTGACGCTGATCGCAAACCGGAATCGCGAAACCCGCGCCGTTGCGGCGTACTCGCGGCCCGCCGGCGAGCGGGACGTCGTGGTGCAGGACCTGCCCTACGAATGGCCGGCCGGGGTGTTCTCGGTCGGGCACGTTTCGCTGCCGTTCCCGATCGACGATCCCGTCTATGGTCTGACGCGCAAGCGCGGCGCGGAGCCGCAATTCAACCTGGGTGCGCTGGCGCCGAAGGGCGAAAGCGGCGCGCTGGTTGTGCGTCAGGGCACATTCGAGCGCCTGCGCAGCAATCCGTTCTGGGGCGTGATACAGGCGAAGGTCGCGCAAACCGAGCAGGCCGCGAGGCAAGACGCGGCGCTGCAGCGTTGACGGCCAATAACGGAGCGGATAACGTCGCCAGGCAAAAGCTTTCATCCAATGCTTCGCTCGTAAGGGAGATACGACCGATGTTCCGCCCCGCTTTGCTCTTGGCCGGCTGTATTGCGCTCGTTGCTGCAACCTCGTCCGTCAACGCCGAGGAGGAGCACGATCGATCTTCGCTGACCCGTCAGACCGCCTTCGGGCCGGTCGTCGGCGTGGACGAATCGGGCGCCTACGCGTGGAAGGGCGTGCCGTTCGCGAAGCCGCCCACGGGCGAGCTGCGCTGGAGAGCGCCGGTCGATCCCGACAAATGGCGGCAGCCAAAGCTCACGCAGACGTTCGGCAACGCCTGCGTGCAGTACGGGCGCATCTACGGGCCCGGCGCGAACAATCGCTACGACATGACCATCGCCACGACGCTCAACCAGGCGGTCGGCCAGGAGGATTGCCTTTACCTGAACATCTGGCGTCCGGCGACGCATCAGGGCGGCTTGCCGGTCATCGTCTTCGTCCACGGCGGCAGCAACGTCTCGGGCTATACCGCCGACCCGGTCTACAACGGCGCCGCGCTGGCGAAGGCGGCCAACGCGGTGGTCGTAACGGTCAACTACCGCCTCGGTATCTTCGGCTTCCTCAACGTGCCGCAGCTCAAGACCGGCGACCCGATCGGGGATTCCGGCAACTTCGCGCTGCTCGATATCGTCAAGGCGCTCGAGTTCATTCGGCACAACGTCTCGAACTTCGGCGGCAATCCGGCCAACATCACCTTGACCGGCCAATCGGCGGGTGCCATCAACGTCTATGCGATGCTCACTTCGCCGCTGACCGTCAACGCGACACCGCAGCTTTTCCACCGCGCCGCGGCCTTCAGCGGCGGGATCTCGCTTGCGAGCGAGCTGCCGCCGGGCAGCATTCCGACCCTCAGCCCGGCAGCCGTTTATCTCCTGCAAGGCAATACTTTGCTCACGCAACAGCTGATCGTCGATGGTCTGGCGACCGACGCCGCGTCGGCGGCGGCCTACATCGCGGCGCACAGCGCGGCCGAGATCGCCGCCTATCTGCGCTCGAGGACCCCGTCCGCCCTGCTCCTGACCCTGCTGACAAAGCTTGCCGCGCTCGGGCTCGCCGGCTCGGGTCCGATCCCGGACGGCGCCGTGCTGCCCGTCAATCCGGTCGCCGCGATCCGCGCCGGCGACTACGTCCACGTGCCGTTCCTCGCCAGCAACACGCGCGACGAGGCGAAGCTCTTCCCGACTTTCCTGCCGCTGGTGGGCGGCTCTTCCCCCGTGCGACTGGTAACCGATGCCCAGCTCTTCACGATCCAGTTCAACTACGACCCGAATGCGGCGCCGCAGGTCATGATCGGCCAGTGGATCGCGGGACCGTACTTGCCCGTGACCACACCCGTGACCGGGTTCAATGCGATGACCGACCTGCTCAACAACCACTTCTTCATCCCCAGCCGCGACAACGTCCTCAATGCGCTGCGGGACCAGCAGCACGATGTCTGGTACTACCGCTTCGACTGGGATCGCGAGCCGGCGCCTTTCGATGACATCTACGGCGCGGCGCATGCGTTCGACCTGGCGTTCCTGTTCGGCAATTTCGGGCCGTCATTGTTCTCGAACATCGCCAATTCCGAAGCGAACAAGCCGGGGCGCCTGGAGCTTTCGGGCGCGATGATGCGCAGCCTTGCCGCTTTCGCGCAGCGGGGCGACCCGAACGACCGCTCGCTCGGCGTGTACTGGCCGGCGTGGCCGAAGACGCTGGTCTTCGATGCGTCGGACACGGAAGCCGAGATGTCGGTGCATTGACCGGACGCCCGGAGGCGCGCGTGTGGGACCAAGGTCCCATTTCCTCGCCTCCTAGGCCTCGGCACACTCGCTCGAGTCGGCATTGCGAGTGAAAGAACAAGCCTACGGTCGGGCATGGTCACCGGTTGCGCCAGGCGCTCTGCCGCGCGTTGCTTGCGGCAGGGCTGGCTTCCTACGCTTGCGGTTCTGCCCTCGCGCAGCGGGTTGCGGGCACTAGCGCGAAGCCGCGCATCGGCCTGGTGCTGTCGGGCGGCGGCGCGCGCGGCCTCGCGCACGTCGGCGTCCTAAAGGTGCTCGAGGAATTGCGCGTGCCGGTCCAGTGCGTGACCGGAACCAGCATGGGCGCGATCGTCGGCGGCGCCTATGCGGCGGGAACCCCGCCGGCGGAGCTCGAGGCGTTCGTGCGCAACGCGGATTGGGACGAGGTGTTCCGCGACAGCCCGCCGCGCACCGAAGTCTCGATGCGGCGCAAGATCGACGAATACAAGACCCTGTTCGCGCCGGAATACGGCGTCAAGCGCTCGGGCCTCGTCCTGCCGAAAGGCGTGGTCGCCGGCGTGTCGATCGAGGGCTTCTTCCGCCGGCTCACCCAGCCCGCCGTCGATATCGACGATTTCGACAAGCTGCCGATCCCGTTCCGCGCCGTGGCGGCCGACATCGAGACCGGCGAAGCCGTCGTTCTCTCGCATGGCAGCCTGTCGCGTGCGATGCGCGCCAGCATGTCGGTGCCCGGCGCTCTATCTCCCGTCGAGATCGACGGACGATTGCTGGTCGATGGCGGGATCGCGAACAACCTGCCGATCGACGAGGCGCGCAAGCTGTGCGGCGACGTCATCATCGCGGTCAATATTTCGACTCCCGCTCTGAAGCGCTCGGAGATCACCTCCGGGCTCAGTGTCGCCGGCCAGCTGATCAATTTCCTCGGCAAGGTCAACGTCGAGCGCCAGCTGAAATCGCTCGGCAGCCGCGACGTGCTGATCGCCCCCGACCTCGGCGACATCTCGGCGGCGAGCTTCGAGCGCTCGGCCGACGCGATCCGCATCGGCGAGCAGGCGGCGCGCGCGCTCGCCGACTCGCTCGCCCGCTACAGCGTGTCTCCGGAGCAGTATGCGGCGCTGCGCCGCCGCCAGGTCGCCGAGCGAAAGCCGCTCGGCTCGGTGCAGGAGATCCGCTTCGAAGGGCTGCGGCGGACCAACCCGGAAGTGCTGCGCGCGCTCGTGTACAGCAGGCCCGGCGAGCCGCTCACCGAGGAGAAGGTCAGCGCCGACCTGCGGCGCATCTACGGCCGCGGCGACTTCGAGAGCATCGACTACCACATCCGCTCCGAGGACGGCCGCCGCGTCATGGTGATCGAGCCCAGGGAAAAGGAATGGGGGCCCGACTACCTGCGCTTCGGGCTCGGCCTGGCCACCGATTTCCAGGGCCAGAACATCTTCAACATCCTCGCGCAGTATCGAAGGACCTGGCTGAACAGGCTCGGCGGAGAGTGGCTCAGCGAGGTGCAGATCGGGCAGCGCACCTACCTGTCTACCGAGTTCATCCAGCCGGTCGAGGACCGGGGCCGATATTTCGTCGCGCCCTATGCACGGATCGGCCAGGAAGTGGAGCCGGTGTTCGCCGGGGGGAACCGCGTCGGGCAATACCAGACGAAGGAGACGCGCCTGGGGCTCGACGGCGGTGCCTTCCTCGCCACCTGGGGCGAGGCGCGGCTCGGCGCCGTGTGGCGCGATGTGAATGCGACGACCATCACCGGTGCCCAGGTGCTGCCCGAAGCGCACGAGACGACGGCCGGGATGCGGGCATTGTTCTTCGTCGACCAGCTCGACAACGCCTGGTTTCCGCGCGCCGGCTACCGCATGACGGCTGCCGCGTACTCGGCGCAGGAATCGTTCGGCTCGGACCACGAGTACCGGAAGATCGAAGGCGAGGCCATTACGGCCAGCAGCCGGGGCGCGCACACCTTCAGCATCAAGCTCTCCGGCGGAATCGATCCCGGCTCGAGCCTGCCGGCCTACGAGAACTTCCGGCTCGGCGGGCCGCTGCGGCTTTCGGGCTATCGCATCGACGAGTTCTCGGGCGACCGCTTCGCCTTCGGCCGCCTCATGTACTACAACCGCGCCATTCCTCTGCCCGACATCTTGGGATCCGGAGTGTTCGCGGGGGCTTCTCTCGAGGCGGGAAAAATGCAGGCGCGCTCCGCCGGGCAATCGTCGCCCGGCACGATAGGGTCGGTATCGGTATTCTTGGCGGCAAGCACGTTCGCCGGCCCGGCCTATTTCGGCTTCGGGCTCGGCGACGGCGGGCACTACAGCGTCTACCTTCTTCTCGGCGCACCCTGAACGAATGGACCTCGTCAACCAGCTCGTCGTCGCGAACCGCATCCTCGCCCGCGAGGAAGTGGTCGACGCGTACGGGCACGTCAGCGTGCGCGATCCCGAGCATGCCGGGCGCTTTCTCCTCGCCTGCTCGCGCGCGCCGGAGCTGATCGAGCCGGACCATATCCTGGAATTCGATCTCGAGGCGCGGCCGCTGCGCGAGGACCCGCGCCCGCTGTACCTCGAGCGCTTCATCCACGCCGCGATCTACGAGTCGCGGCCCGACGTCATGGCGGTGGTGCACGCGCATGCCGAGGACGTGCTTGCGTTCGGAATAACGCGTGCGCCGCTGCGGCCGGTCATCCATTCCGGCGCGTTCATCGGCGCGCACGTGCCGGTGTGGGACATCGCCGAGCGATTCGGCGATCGCACCAACCTGCTCGTCACCGACATGGCGCAGGCACGCGACCTCGCGCGCACGTTCGGCCTAAACAATGTCGCGCTGATGCGCGGCCACGGCTTCGCCGCGGGAGCGCGCTCGCTTATCGACGTGGTCCGGCTGTCGGTCTACCTGCCGCGCAACGCGCGCGTGCAATACCGGGCGATGCAGCTCGGCGAGCTCAAGCCGCTTTCGGCGGGCGAAATCGAGACCCGGCTGTCGGGCTACAAGCCCGATTCGCCCGAAACTCGGCGTGCATGGGAATACTGGGCGCACCGCGCCGGGTGTGGGCACCTCCTTTGATTTAGGTCAACATCCGGCAGCGCCGGGTGCGTACGATCGGCCGAGGCTCCAAGGGGCAAGGGATGGGCAGCGCGCCGGCACGGGTGAGCATCGTCGATGACGACGGCTTGGTTCTGAGATCGCTCGACCGGTTCCTGCGGTCGCTGGGCTTCGCCGTGGACACCTTCGCCTCGCCGCAGGATTTCCTCGCCCGCGGCGCGGCCGACGCGCCGGGCTGCATCGTCATGGACCTCTCGATGCCCGGCTTGAGCGGACTGCAGCTGCAGGAGGCGTTGTCGCGCCAGGGCGATGCCAGGCCGATCGTGTTCATCAGCGGACACGCGAGCGTGCCGGCCAGCGTCGCGGCGATGAAGGCCGGCGCGATCGACTTCCTCACCAAGCCGCTCGATCCCGAGCGGCTGCTCGAGGCGGTACGCGCCGGCGTCGAGCGCGATCGCGCATCGCGCCACCAGCGCGCGAGCCAGTCCGCGTTCGCCGAGCGCCTCGCCCTGCTCACACCCCGCGAGCGCGAGGTGCTCGAGCGGGTCGTCGCCGGACGAATGAACAAGCAGATCGCCGCCGAGCTCGGCACCGCGGAGAAGACGATCAAGGTGCATCGCGCACGCATGATGGAGAAGATGCAGGTCGACTCGGTCGCCGGGCTGGTGCGCGCATGCCTGCTCGATCCGCAGCCCGAGCAGGCCTAGGCGGCGAGAAGGCACGGCGCTGGCTGCCGGCGCGCACGCCGCGCTGGGCGCTGCCCGCGCTGCTCGTCGCCGCGGGCTACTACCTCGCAGCGCGCATCGGCTTCGCCTTCACGCTGCAGCCGCAGCCGATCTCGACCCTCTGGCCGCCGAACGCGCTGCTGCTCGCCGCGCTGCTCCTCGCCCCGTCGCGCATGTGGGCCGCGCTGCTCCTCGCGGCGCTGCCGGCGCACCTCCTCGCCGAGCTGCAAAGCGGTGTGCCGGTGGCGATGGTTCTCGGCTGGTACGTCAGCAACTGCAGCGAGGCGCTGATCGGGGCGGCACTGATTCGCGCGTTCGTGCCGGGGCCGCTGCGCCTCGACTCGCTGCGCAACGTCGGCCTCTTCCTCATCGGCGGCGCGCTCGCCGCCCCGCTGCTCTCGTCGTTTCTCGACGCGGCGCTGGTGCGCTTTGTCGGCTGGGGAGAGAGCGGCTACTGGGAGCTCGTGCGCACGCGCGTGTTCGCGAACTTCGTCGCCGAGCTCACGGTGGCGCCGCTGATCCTCGCCTGGGCCTCGCTCGGACTGGCACGGCTGCGCGCGGCGCCGCCGGCGCGCTACGTGGAAGCGGCACTCCTTTTCGGCGGGCTCATCGCCACCAGCATCGCCCTCTTCGACGTGCCGCCGCTCGATCCGCGCGCCGGTCCGGCCATCTTCTACGCCCCGCTGCCGTTCCTGCTCTGGGCCGCGATGCGTTTCCCACCGGCAGGCACCGCAAGCACGATCGCCGTCATCACTCTCGCGAGCATCTGGGGCGCGGTGAACAACCTCGGGCCGTTCGCCGATGCCGACCCGGCGGCGACCGCGCGCGAGCTGCAGCTTTTTCTCACCGTGATAGCGGTGCCGCTGCTCCTCCTCGCGGTAGCCCTCGAGGAGCGCCGGCGCGTCGAGCGGGACGCGCAGGCGCAGCGCGAGCAGCTGACGCACCTTTCGCGCGTGTCGATGCTCGGCCAGCTCTCGGGCGGGATCGTGCACGAGCTCAATCAGCCGCTGACCGCGATCCTCAGCAACGCACAGGCGGCGCAGCACTTCATCGCCAACAAGAGCGCCGACCCCGAGCTTCTGGCCGAGATCCTGCAGGACATCATTGTCGCGGACCAGCGCGCCGGCGAGGTCATCCGGCGGCTGCATGCGCTTTTCAGGCGCGGCGAGAGAGAGTTCGAGCGGCTCGATGCCAAGGAGCTGGTGCAGGACGTGCTGCGCATCCTGCATAGCGACCTCGTGGTGCGCGGCGTCGAGATCCAGGCCGACTTGCGCGAGGGCCTGCCGCCGATCGACGGCGACCGCGTCGAGCTGCAGCAGGTGCTGCTGAACCTGGTGATGAACGCTTGCGACGCAATGCGCGCCGTCGCCGAGGGCAAGCGCGGGCTTTACATCCGCACGCGCTCGGTGGGCGCAGACGGCGTGCAGATCAGCGTCCGGGACAGCGGCGAGGGATTCGCGGCCGAGGAGTACCAGCGGCTGTTCGACCCCTTCTATAGCACCAAGCCGCAGGGGCTCGGCCTCGGGCTTTCCATCTGCCGGGCGATCGTGCGCGCGCACCGCGGCCGGCTGTGGGGCACCTCGGTTGCCGGAAAGGGGGCAACCTTCCACGTCCTGCTGCCGGCCCGCCGTGCAGCCATGGGACCTTAGTCCAATTACCCGGCGCGGCCCGACCTGCTCCAATGGGCTACCGTGCCGTACATCGCCGTCGTCGATGATGAGGAGCCGGTGCGCAAGGCGCTCGGCCGGCTGCTGCGGGCCTCGGGCATGGAAGTCGAGTGCTACGCGAGCGGCCGCGAGTTTCTCGCCGGCACCGCCAAGCGCCAGCCCGACTGCGTGGTGCTCGACCTGCACATGCCGGGCATGAGCGGGCTGCAGGTCCTCGCGGAACTGCGCGCGAAGCGCCCGCCGCTGCCCGCCGTGGTGATCACGGCGCACGATGCCGCCGAAATCCGCGCGCAATGCTTCGCCGCCGGAGCGGCCGAATACCTGCGCAAGCCGCTCGACGAGCGAGTGCTGCTCGATGCCATCGCGGCGAGCCTGCGAACCCCGAAGACCACGGAGAACCGATGATGATCGTGAAACGCCTAGCCCTCCTCGCCGCCGGCCTTGCGGTCGGCACGTCCGCTTTCGCGCAGATGCGCGCGGGAAAGGGCGAGTTCTATCTATTCCCGGTGTTCACCACCGGCCAGACTTATTCCTTCGAAGGCGGCGCGACCGCGCAGACCGACACCGGCTACGGCTTCGGCCTGGGATTCGGCAAGAACTTCACACCGAATCTCGCCGCCGGCGTGGACATCCAGTGGGGCTCGTCCGATTACCGCTCCACCGTGCTGCCCGGTCCCGGCAACGGCGGCCAGCCGGTCAGCGTGCGCGGCTCGGTCGACAGCAGCACCGTACGGTTCCACGGCACGTACTACCTCGGAAATGCGGATCTCGCGCCGTTCATTACCGGTGGGCTCGGCTGGACGTACATCGACAGCAACGTGCCGTCCGGTCCGCCGCAGGGCGTTTGCTGGTGGTATCCGTGGTGGGGCCAGGTGTGCGGCTCGTACATCCCGACGGCCACGACCACCAAGTTCAGCTACAACGTCGGGCTCGGCTTGCGCCAGGACTTCCGCGGCGGGATGTTCGTGCGCGGGCTGGTGAACAACCAGTGGGTCGACATCGCCTCGTCCGGTACCTCCAGCTGGACGCAATGGCGCATCGACGTGGGCTGGCGCTACTAGACTCTGCGATCGTGCGCGGGCTATTCGTTGCTGCAGCCCTTGCCCTGGCGAGTTCAGCGGCGAGCGCCCAATTCGTCAACATGCTGAAAGGCGGGCCGGCCGAATTCTTCGACGACAGCGACATCCACATGTTCCTCGACGTGGCGCGCAAGACCCTCGACGAAGGCGCCGACGAGCAGACCCTTGCCTGGAAGAATCCCAAGACCGGGCACGGCGGCGAGCTGACGGTGGTGAAGCACTTCGAATCGAAGGGACATCCGTGCAAGGAAGTCCGCGTGCGCAACGAGGCCCAGGGCCGCACGTCCGACATGCGCCACAACGTCTGCAACGTCGACGGCAAGTGGCGGCTGCTCGGCGAATCGCAGCTCTAGGGGAAAGGCGCGAATGAGCGAAAGGCGCGGGCTCACCATCTACTTCATGGACGGCACGGACATGAAGCTCGACTATCCGAGGCAGGCGGCGAACGACGCGGCGGCGATCCTGAAGCTCAAGGACCTGCTCGCTTCGCGCCAGATCCTCGCCGAGGTCGGCGGCGTGCTGCTGCTCATTCCCTTCGAGAACATCAAGTACATCGAGGCTCATCCGGCGCCGGCGAAGCTTCCCGAGCTCGCCATCAAGGGCGCCACGATCGCCGGCGCGTGAGCTGCATCGCGCTGCTGCCGCTGACGGCACCGCGCTAAGACCGGACGACAAGGCCAAGTACACCTTTTCCTTCGCCGCCGACGGCATCTTTACCGCGCGCATCGATTGCAACCGCGCGCGCGGTTCGTGGAGCTCGAGCGGAAGGAGCCAACTCCAGTTCGGTCCAATGGCCATCACGCGAGCGCAGTGTCCGCCGGGGTCGCTGCACGATCAGATCGTCAGGCAGCTGCCGTTCGTGCGCTCCTAC
Source organism: uncultured Enterobacteriaceae bacterium (assembly GCA_964477695.1). Taxonomy (GTDB): domain Bacteria; phylum Pseudomonadota; class Gammaproteobacteria; order Burkholderiales; family SG8-39; genus SCGC-AG-212-J23. The sequence goes on from CAYZFN010000218.1 coordinate 34,398, forward strand.
GTGATCCGCGACGGCCATCTTTTCCTGTCG
>CAYZFN010000219.1:0-5789 GCA_964477695.1 uncultured Enterobacteriaceae bacterium
CGGCCTGGAGAAAATCAAGCGCCGCATCCTCGAGCATCTCGCGGTGCGCAAGCTCAATCCGACCGGCAAGAGCCCGATCCTGTGCTTCGTCGGCCCGCCGGGCGTCGGCAAGACCTCGCTCGGCCAGTCGATCGCGCGCGCCACGGGACGCAAGTTCCAGCGCATCGCGCTCGGCGGCGCGCACGACGAGGCGGAGATCCGCGGCCACCGGCGCACCTATATCGGCGCGCTGCCGGGCAACGTCATCCAGGCGCTGCGTCGCGCCAGCTCGAAGAACGCGGTGCTGATGTTCGACGAGATCGACAAGCTGGGGCAGGGCGGCTTCCACGGCGACCCGGCCAGCGCGCTCCTGGAAGTGCTCGATCCCGAGCAAAACTCGCACTTCCGCGACAACTACCTGGGCATCGACTTCGATCTGTCGAAGGTCATGTTCATCACCACGGCGAACATCCTCGACACGATCCCCGGGCCGCTGCGCGACCGGATGGAGATCATCCAGCTGCCGGGCTACACCGAAGAGGAAAAGCTCGAGATCGCCGAGCGCTACCTCGTCAGGCGGCAGATGGATGCGAACGGCTTGAAGAGCGCCGACCCGGCGCTCGAGAACGTGGCGGTGCCGGAGGAGACCCTGCGCGCCATTATCCGCGACTACACGCGCGAAGCCGGCGTACGCAATCTGGAACGGGAAATCGGCGCGGTGCTACGCCACGCGGCGATGCGGATCGCCGAGGGCTTTTCCGGCAAGATCGTCATCAAGCCCGAGGACCTGCACGCCATCCTGGGCCCGAAGCGCTTCGAGAACGAGACCGCGCAGCGGACTTCGGTACCCGGCGTGGCCACCGGTCTCGCCTGGACGCCGGTCGGCGGCGACATCCTGTTCATCGAGGCGTCCAAGGTGCCGGGCAGCGGCAAGCTCATCCTGACGGGCCAGCTCGGTGATGTGATGAAGGAATCCGCGCAGGCAGCGTTGACCCTCGCCCGGACCTTCCTCGGCGAGGCTTACGAGAAGATCGACATCCATGTGCACGTGCCGGCGGGCGCGACGCCGAAGGACGGTCCGAGCGCCGGGGTTGCGATGTTCCTCGCGATCGTGTCGCTGCTGCTCGACGTGGCGGTGCGCTCGGACGTGGCGATGACGGGCGAGATTTCGCTACGCGGCCTGGTGCTGCCCATCGGGGGCGTCAAGGAAAAGACCCTGGCGGCGCTGCGTGCGGGCATCCGCACCGTGATGCTCCCGAAGCGCAACGAAAAAGACCTGGAGGACGTGCCCGCGGAGGCCAAGCAGAAGCTCGAGTTCGTGTTCCTCGAGCGGGTCGAGGATGCGATCCGCACCGCCATCGGCGAGCTGCCGAAGCGGGAAAAAAGGGCGGCCTGAGCGCTTACTGCTTCAGGCGCGGCAGCTCCCCCTGGGGGGCTGCCGCGGGCACCCGCGCCACCTCGGCGAGCGTTCTCACGCTGGGCTTCGGCTGCTGGGTGCCGGTACGAACCGGGATGCGATCGAGCATCTGAAGCAGCGCGCGCCGCTTCGCCTCACGTCGTCTGGAGATCAGCAACGGGCCATCCTTTCAACATCGCGTTCGAGCACAAAGCGCTTTCATTCTAGCGGAGCGTCCAGGCGCCGGCATTCCGCACTGCCGCATTCGCCGGCGACGCCAGAAAGCCGAGAACAATCAGTTACATCTGGCGCAGCGGAGGGTCTTAGAATGCGCCGCCATGAACGCCCTTCGGCACCTTTTGCAAAGACTGGCCGCAGCGGGGTTCGCGCTTCTGGCCGGTTGCCAGACCAACGCGATCACCGGCCGTAGCCAGCTGATGGTAATTCCGCAGAGCACGGCGATCAGCGAGTCCGCGGCCGCCTACAGCTCGATGATGGGTGGGCTGTCGAAGAAGAACCAGATCGAGACCGGTACGCCACGCGCCGAAAGGGTCCGCCGCATCACGGACCGCCTGATCGCCCAGGCGGTGCGCCTGCGTCCCGATTCGGCCGGCTGGGCCTGGCAGGTGCAGCTCATCAACGATCCGAAGACCGTTAACGCCTTCTGCATGGCGGGCGGCAAGATGGCCATGTACAGCGGGCTGCTCGAGCAGCTGAAGGCGAGCGACGACGAGATCGCCCAGGTGATGGGCCACGAGATCGGCCATGCCATCGCCAACCACACACAGGAGCGCATGTCGATTGCGTACTCGAGCGGGATCGGCACGCAGCTCGCCGCCATAGCGCTGGGCGCAAGGTCCGACACGGCGGCGCTTATGCAGAGCGCCGCCGTTGTCGCCATCCAGCTGCCGAACAGCCGCGAGAGCGAGGCGGAAGCCGACCAGATCGGCATCGAGCTGGCCGCGCGCGCCGGCTATGACCCGGCGGCCGCGGTGAGCCTCTGGGACAAGATGGGCCGCATCTCGGAAGGCAAGAACCCGCCGGAATTCCTCTCCACGCACCCCTCGCCGGAGCATCGCAAGGAGCGCCTGAAAGAGCTCGGCGCCAAGATGCAGCCGCTGTACACCGCCGCGAAGGCTAACGCCACGAACGACACGCGCAGCTTTCTCAACGCACGGTGAAGTATTACCGGCGCGCTCTCATTCGGCGCGCAGGCGGCCACGCCGATCGGCGTAAGATCGGACTGCCAATCCGAGGACAAACCTCGCAAGGGAGGGTATGCCGTCCGGGTCGTCGAGCGCCTGGCCGTTTCGGGGCGCGATCATTTTGTCGTTGCTGGCGCTTTCCGGCTGCGCCGCCGTGCGCAGCTACGAGGGCGAGCTCGGCGTCACGCTGCAGCAGGCCTCGAGCGGCAACGTGGACGGCGCGATCCAGCGCCTCGAATCGACGACCCGCGATTCGGCGAAGGACACGCTGTACTACTTCGAGCTGGGCATGCTGCAACGGCTAGGCAAGCGCTACGAGGCGAGCGACAAGTCCTGGCTGACCGCCCAGACGATGATCGAGGCGCGTGAGCGCTCGACGCTGGCTGCCGGGACCGATGCCTTGCTCGCCGCGTCGTCCTATCTGCTGAGCGACAAGATGCGCACGTACGAGGTGCACGACTACGAGAAGGTCATGCTCCTGACGTACCTCGCGCTCAACCACCTGGCGATGGGCCAATACGACGATGCGCGCGTGGCGATCAAGCAGACGCACGAGCTGGAAACCGAGATCGGCGAGCGGCGCGCGCGGCAGATCGCCGACGTCGAAGCCGATGCGAAGAAGCGCGGGGCGACGATCGATTTCAAGGAGCTGAACGGCTATCCGGTGCAGGTCCTCGACAACCCCGAGGTGAATGCCCTGAAGAACAGCTACCAGAGCGCGCTTTCCCACTACCTCGCCGGCTTCATCTACGAGTCGGTCGGCGAGCCGAGCCTCGCTGCGCCGGGCTACCGGCTGGCAAATGAGCTGCAGCCGCACCAGCCGGCGCTGGAGGAGGCATTGCGCGGGCTCGACCAGCGCGTGAGCGCGCCGGCGGACGGGATGACCGACGTGCTCTTCATCGTTGGCTCGGGCACCGCACCGACCCTGCGGGCGCAGCAGTTCCAGTTTCCGGTGATGGTGGATTACCGCACCGTATTCATTCCAGTTTCGTTTCCGGTCCTTCTGCCGACCCCCACGGACGATGCGCCCACCGGCCTGGTCGTCGGTGGAGCGCAGCCATTGAGCCTTACGCGCATCGCAAGCATCGACCTCATGGCGCGCCGCGGCCTCAAGGACGACATGCCGGGAATAATGCTCCGCGCGGCGGTACGCTCTACCGCCAGCGCCGTGCTGCAGGTGCAGGCACAGCGCAACTCCAGGTCGAATGCCGCGCCGGCGCTCGGGCTCGCCGTTGCGCTAGCAAGCGCAGTATTTCAATCTGCTGACGATCGCACCTGGCGCACGCTGCCCGGCGACATCTACATCGCCCGCGCGCGGCTGCCGCCCGGCGTCCACCAGATCAGCGTAAGGACGCGGCTTGGCGAGAACACGGCAAGAGTCGACATCGCCGGCCGCTACGCGGTGATAGACTTTCGCGTGCTGTCCCGGCAGCTTTTCGTGCAGGCACCGGGCCAGCGAAACGAAAATGTGAGCCGGGAGGGCATGCAATGAAACTTCGCTGGACGGTGGCGGCAATCGCAGTCGCGGCGCTCGCCGCGGGTTGTGCGACGAAGAAGGGATTCGAGCAGCCGGGCTTCGCCTACGGCTGCCCGATCGGCGATTCGAAGGTGAGCTCGATGGACGACCTGGTGAAGCTCAAGACCGCCATGGAAGGCCGGCGCACCACGATCCAGCCGACCGAGCTGCGCTGCACCAAGAGCGGCGAACTCCTCAAGATCGACGCCAACCTCAACAATGACAGCTCGAGCGTCAAGCGCATCGCCTACAAGTTCCGCTGGATCGACCGCGAGGGCATGCGCGCCGCGGAAGAGGAATCGTGGAAGCCGCTGCTTCTCTACAACAACTCGAACCTGGTGGTCAGCGCGGTCGCGCCATCGGCCAAGGCGGTCGACTTCCGCCTGGTGCTGATGAGCCAGGAGTAAGCCATGAAACTACGATCGCACAAGGCCTTGAGTCTCGCACTGCTTGCCGCGGCGCTTGCCGCGGGCTGCGCCAAGGACGTCACCCGCTACGGCGACGCGCGCGGCGTCGAGACGGTAACCAACGAGTTCGGCTCGACCGACCTGCAGATGATCGCCGAGGCGATGGCGCGCTCGATGCAGCAGACGCCCGCGATCGCGAGCGGCAACCTGCCGATCGTCACCGTGCAGGAAGTAAAGAACAAGACGAGCGAGTACATCGACACCCGCGCCATCACCGACAGCATCCGCGCCGAGCTGCAGCGCGGCGGCAGGGTACGCTTCGCGGTCGACGCCCCCGGCATGTCGCAGCAGACGGAAGAGATCAAGCGCCAGCAGTCGGAGTACTACGCGAAAGAGCAGGCGGTCGAGAAGGGCCAGATGATCGGCGCGCAATACCGCATGGAAGGCAACATCACGTCCATCGTGAAGCAGGTCAAGGACGTGAAGGACGTCTACTACAAGTTCAACCTGCAGCTCTGGAACATCCGCAGCGGGCTGCTCGAGTGGTCGGACGAGAAGGAAATCCGCAAAACCACCACGCGCGGCTGACGATCGGCTTAGGTGCGTGCCAGCTGGGCGCGGGCGTCCCGGCGGTTTGCTACACGAATGCGACACGGGCAAAACGTCAGGTTTTCCTGTCGTGACGCCCTGCAACGACGTCGCCGCGCGGCTCACCTCACGCGCTGCGCTTTGCGACAGCAAAGACCTGCGGCCGGCGATAGCGCCCGAGCGCGGCCTTCTGCACAATGCCTCTCGAGCGGCGGAAATGAAAAGAGGGCACGACCGCTAGCCGTGCCCTCCGGTACTGCCCCTCGTTTGGCGATCAGACGGCGACTGCACTTTGTTTGGCGCTACCGTGGACCGGCTCCTCATGCGAGTCGGTCTCTCGGAGGGCGCTGCTAACAGCGGGCTGGCCACTTGTCCGATGCTGTAGGAGGTGGGCTACAGCACGGTCGTTATCTTACGACCGCTCATCGAGCATTCCGTATGTGAAACGATAGTCCGTCAGGACTACGGCGCCGCGCGGCCCGCGAGCCGCATTTTGGCTACCGGAAGTTCTCGCGTAGCATTTGCATGCGCTAACGAACAATGAACAGGGGGGCGCGCCATGCGAATGCTTCTAAGCGGTCTCGCCTTGCTCGGGCTTGTCGCCGCGAGCGGCCCGGCGAGGGCCGAATGGTCGGTCAACTTCCAGCTCGAGCACTATCAATGGAAGGAAAGCACCAATCCCGAAGTGAAGATCAGCG
>CAYZFN010000220.1:0-5937 GCA_964477695.1 uncultured Enterobacteriaceae bacterium
GTTCTGGCGGCGCAGCCGCCGCGTAAGAACGGCGGCATGCGCGGCTGCGTGCGGCGGCACCGACGAGATGCACACCACCTTGCAGCCGCGTCGCGCCGAGGCCTCGTTGACCTCGGAAACCATCGCCGGCGCGGAGAAGACGTGCGCGCTGCCCTGCGGCAGAAGGCGCGCGAGCGCGGCGCCGGCGACGCGGTCCGCCTGGTCGTGCGCGGGCACGATGCACACCGGCGGCGTCTGGCCGCCCGGCGCGGGCGCGTCGAGGTCTTCGCTGATCGCCTCGGCATGCTCGTAGATGAAGCGCTCGCGCGCCGGCTCGAGCAGGTCGCGCGCTCGGTCGCGCGCGGCGAGCGCGAGCGCCGGGACGAGCACCTTGTCGAGCGCCGCGGCGAGGCCCTGCGACGCCGTATATTTCTCCATCACCTCGGCCGCCTCCTCGTGGTCGAGCGCGAGCAGGCGCTGGTAGAAGCGCTCTTCCTCCGAGAGCACCGGCTCGACGCCGAGCAGCACGTGCAGGTAGCCAAGCTCGGGGATGTGACGGCCGACCACCGCGACGCACACGGTGAGCGGCGTGGCGAGCAGGAGCCCCGCCGGTCCCCAGAGCCACGTCCAGAAGAGCACCGCGGCGATGATCGCTATCGGCGTGAGGCCGACGCTCTTGCCGTACAGCCAGGGCTCGACGACGTACGAGAGGAACAGCTCGAGGGCGAGGAACACGCCGACCGTCCAGGCCACCATGGACCAGCCGTCGGAGATGGCGAGCGCGAGCGCGATCGGCAGCGCCGCCGCGATCCATACGCCGATGTACGGAATGAACCGCAGCACCATGCCGAGCAGGCCGAACAGCAGCGCGTTCGGGATGCCGATGAAGTAGAGCGCGATGCCGAACGGAATGCCGAAGCAGGCGTTGACCACCATCAGCATCGCGAGGTAGCGGCTCACGCGCGCGGAAGCCTCGGCCATCGCGCGCGTGGTGACCGTAAGGCGGCGCTTCCCGGCGAGCGCGATCAGCCGATCGCGCATGTTCTCGCGGTCGAGCAGCATGAGGATGGAGAAGACGATCACCGCGAGCGCCATGGCGAACGGCTTGCCGACCGGTCCGGCCATCTTCGCGGCCTCCTCCCAGGCGCTTCCCGGCGTCTCCTTCACCGGCATCGGCTTCTCGGGCTGCGCCTCCTTCTCGATGTCCTTCAGCGCCTTGGCGGCCTTGCCGATGGTCGTGCCCTGCTTGGGCGTGCGCAGGGCGCGGATCTTCTCGGCGATCGTGTGCCGGTATTCCGGGAGCTTGCCGGCGAGCGAGACCGCCTGCATGCCGGCCACGGTGCCGATCGAGGCCACCACGCCCAGCGCGAACAAGACCACGATCAGCGTGGCGGCGAAGCGCGGCAGCTTCCATCGCTCGAGACGCGCTTCCGCCGGGGCGAGAAGGAAGGCAATGAGGATCGCCAGGGCGAGCGGCAGCAGCACCTCCTTGGCGAAATAGAGGATCGCCGCGACGACCAGCAGGCCGATCAGCGAGGAGCGGCTGGGCTGGGCGTTTGGCGGCCGCGCCTCGCTGCTCGGGGCCGGCACCGCCCGCCCCCTAGACCAGCTCGAGCAGCAGCAGCGAGCGCGCCGTCACTTCGTAGGCATGGCCGAACGCGAAGCGGCTGCCTTCGGGTAGGTCGGGCATGTTCGTGTCGGCGAGCAGGTCCCACTCCTCGCCTTCGGGCGGCGAGGGCAGCGTGAACTTCACGACGTCCTGCCAGCTGTTGAAGACGATCAGCATGGTCGCTTCCTGCCCGCGCTGGCGGAGGCCGCTCTGCTGCGCGCGGCCGTCGAGCAGCATGCCGAAGCAGCGCGTGTGGGAGCTGGTCCACTCCTCCGCGGTCATCTCGCGGCCCGCGGCGCTGATCCAGGCCACGTCCTTTACACCGAGCTCCTCGTTGTACGTGCCGGAGAGGAAGCGGCGCTGCCGCAGCAGCGGGAAGCGGCGCCGCAGCCCGGTCAGCTTCTTCACGAAGCGGATGAGCCGCTCGGCGGGCTCGTCGTGGTTCCAGTCGACCCACGAGATGTCGCTGTCCTGGCAATAGGCGTTGTTGTTGCCCTTCTGCGTGCGCGCGAACTCGTCGCCGGCCAGCATCATCGGCGTGCCCTGCGAGAGGAGCAGCGTCGCCAGCAGGTTCTTCATCTGGCGCTTGCGCAGCTGCTTGATCGCAAGGTCGTCGGTCGGCCCCTCGGCGCCGTGGTTCCACGAGCGGTTGCTCGAATTGCCGTCGCGGTTCTCCTCGCCGTTCGCCTCGTTGTGCTTGTCGTTGTACGAGACGAGGTCGTTCAGGGTGAAGCCGTCGTGCGCGGTGATGAAATTGACGCTCGACCAGGGCTGCCGGCCGCGGTGGCTGAAGACGTCGGGCGACGCGCACAGCCGCGGCGCCAGGGCGGCCGGGGCCGCCTCCATGCGCCAGAAGTCGCGCACCGTGTCGCGGAACTGGTCGTTCCACTCCGCCCAGCCGGGCGGGAAGCCGCCGAGCTGGTAGCCGCCCGGGCCGCAGTCCCAGGGCTCGGCGATCAGCTTGACGCGCGCGAGCAGCGGATCCTGCATCGCCGCCTTCATGAAGCCGTTGTAGGTATCGAAGCCGCCCGGCTCGCGGGCGAGGATCGTGCCGAGGTCGAAGCGGAAGCCATCGACGTGCATCTCCTCCACCCAGTAGCGCAGGCTGTCGGTCACCATCTGGATGACGCGCGGGTGCGACAGGTTGAGCGTGTTGCCGGTGCCCGTGTCGTTGATGTAGTAGCGCTTCTTGTCCGGCATCAGCCGGTAGTACGACGCGTTGTCGATGCCGCGGAAGGACAGCGTCGGCCCCTTCTCGTTGCCCTCGGCGGTGTGGTTGTAGACCACGTCGATCACCACTTCCAGGCCGGCGTCGTGGCAGCGCGCCACCATCTCCTTGAATTCCTGCAGCGTCTTTGCCTTGTCGGCGGCGTAGCGCGGGTCGGGCGCGAAGAAGCCGATCGAGTTGTAGCCCCAGAAGTTCTTCAGACCTTTTTTCAGCAGAAAGTCGTCATCGATGAACGTATGGACCGGCAGCAGCTCGACGGTCGTCACGCCGAGCGCGCGGATGTAATCCACCACGTCCTTGTTCGCCAGGCCGGCGAAGGTGCCCCGGTCGCGCTCCGGCACCTTGGGGTGGCGCTTGGTGTAGCCGCGCACGTGCGTCTCGTAGACGATCGTGCGGTCCCAGGGCACCGGTTGCCAGATTTTCTCGCGGTGCCAGTCGAAGTCGGGATCGACCACGACGGATTTCGGCATGAAGGGCGCGCTGTCGCGCTCGTCGAATGTCGTGTCCTCCTCGCCCATCTTGTAGCCGAAGACGGCGGGGTCCCATTTCAGCTCGCCGATGTGCGCTCGCGCATACGGATCGAGCAGCAGCTTGTTCGGGTTGAAGCGGTGGCCTTCGTCCGGCGCGTAAGGACCGTGCACCCGGAAGCCATAGACGGTGCCCGGACCGATGTCGGTCACGTAGCCGTGCCACACCTCGTCGCGGTATTCCGGCAGCTCGATGCGCACGGTCTCCTTCTCTCCCCCGGAATCGAAGAGGCAGACCTCGACTTTCGTCGCGTGCGCCGAGAACAGGGCGAAATTGACGCCCTTGCCGTCCCAAGTGGCGCCCTTCGGGTACGGCGACCCTTCCTTGAGGGTCGAGACCTTCGCGTGCGGTGCGTTCATGTCAAGCAAACGATGAACGCAACAAGCGTGCCGCCGCGCTGTGCGCGGATGGGCCGGCCGGACTAGGCATGTGCCAGGTAAAGGAACGAACCGTCGTCCCCGCGAAGCGGGGACCCATTGTTCTTTTGCGGTATTAGATTGGACGTGCCATGCCGTGATCCAGTGCGGAGGCTCTGTGGCCGAGAAGAGTTTTTGGCAAGACAAGTGGCTGAAGGATCAGTACAACCAACGCAATCCGGGTCAGGCAAACCACCCGGACAGCCGACGCGGATCGCGAACGGTGTCGCCGCCGTCACCGAAACCTACCCCGGCTCAGCGAGTGCCCGCCACCGGCGGAAAAAAGAAGTAGCGTTTCCTACCGGGCCTACGCCGCCCGAATTCCGAAACTGGGTTCCCGCCTTCGCGGGAACGACAGCGGATTCGCTAGGCGGCGAGCTTCTCCACCTGCGGCAGGTTGCAGGCAAGGACCGCCTTGCGCAGCGCCTCGATCGCTTCGGGCCGCGGGAAGCTCTTGCGCCAGGCGAGCGCCACGCGCCGCGTGGGCACGGGCCGCGAGAAGGGCAGGATGCGGATCAGATCGCCGCCGCCCGACGGATTGACCGAGGTGGAGGGCAGGACCGTCACCCCGACGCCGCTCGCCACCATCTGGCGGATCGTCTCGAGCGAGCCGCCTTCCACGGTGCGGGCGAGAGGACTGCGCTCCCGCGCCCGCACGGTGTGGCAGAACTCGAGCACCTGGTCGCGGAAGCAGTGACCTTCGCCCAGCAGGAGCAGCGCTTCCTTCGTCAGCTCTTCCGAGCTCACCCGCTTGCGCCCTTCCCACGGATGGCCTTTCGGCACCGCGACCACGAACGGCTCGTCGTAGACGGCGCGCGTCTCGATGCCCGGCTCGTCGAAAGGCAGCGCAATGAGGATGACGTCCACCTCGCCGCTCTTCAGCATCTCGGACAGTCTGTGGGTGAAGTTCTCCTGGATGTGGAGCTGCATCGCCGGGGCGTTGCGCCGCAGGATCGGGATCAGCTTGGGCAGGAGATAGGGGCCGATGGTGTAGATCGCGCGGAGGCGCAGCGGGCCGGCGAGCGGATCGCGCCCGGCGGCGGCGAGCTCCTTGATGCGCGCAGCCTCTTCGAGCACGCGCTGCGCCTGCTCGACGATCTTCTGCCCGGCCGGCGTGATCGTCACCTCGCCCGGACCGCGCTCGAAGAGCGCGACGCCGAGCTCCTCCTCGAGCTTCTTCACCGCCACCGAGAGGGTCGGCTGCGAGACGAAGCAGTTCTCGGCCGCGCGGCCGAAGTGCCGCTCGCGCGCCACGGCGACGATGTAGCGCAGCTCGGTGAGCGTCACGCCCTTCTCGTTGCCCAGTACAGCGGCACGCCGGCGACCATCACCAGCAGGCCCGCGACCACGAGCGCGCCGAACTTCGGGCCGTAATCGGGATTGCCGATGTAGTCGATGCTCGAATAGAGCATGTAGAGGCAGGCGGCGGAGAAGGCGAGCGGCACGACCGGATAGAGCGGCACGCGAAAGCCGTCGCTCGGCTCGCCGCGGCGGCGGAACTGGAAAAGCGTGAGTCCGCTCAGCAGAAAGAAAGTCCAGAACACCGGCGCCGTATAAGCCACCATGGCGGTGAAGCCATCGGGGGTGACCGAGCTGGCGGCCACGAGCACGAGCGCGACGGCGCCTTGCAGGAGCAGTGCGTTCGCCGGCGTGCTGCCGCCGGCGCGCCAGACGCCCAGGGCGCGGAATGCCGGGAAGTCGCGGCCCAGCGCGTAGCTCGTGCGTGCCCCGGTGAAGATCGCCGCGTTGATCGTGGTGAGCGCCGCCAGGCAGACGACGATCGAAACCACGGCCGCCCCCTTGTCGCCCGCAACCGCGCGCACTACGTCGGCGGCGACGGCGTTGGATGCCTTCATTCCGCCGAGCCCGAGCGCCCAGAAGTAGCCGAGATTCACGAGCAGGTAGAGGAGCGTGAGCGCGACGATGCCCCCCACGAGCACGCGCAGCATGCTGCGCCGCGAATCCTTGAGCTCGCCGGCGAGGTAGGCGGCCTCGTTCCAGCCGCCGTAAGTGAGGAGCACGAAGATCATGGCGAGGCCGAAGGCACCCCCGCCGCCCGGCGCGGCCGCTTTCGCCGGCGGCGCCACCAGCCCGGCCACGGCGATGAACAGCAGCCCGGCGAACAGCAGCACCTGCATGACGCGCTGCAGGGTCTTCGATTCGACCGTGCCGGCGAC
>CAYZFN010000221.1:0-11354 GCA_964477695.1 uncultured Enterobacteriaceae bacterium
GCATGCGCAGCATGCGGTTGGCGAGGCCATGGAAGGTGCCCATCCACAGGCCGCGCGGGTTGAGCGGCAGCATCGCGGTGACCCGCGTCAGCATCTCGCGCGCCGCCTTGTTCGTGAACGTCACCGCGAGCACGCCGGCCGGCGTGACGCGCCCGCCCTTGATCAGCCACGCGATGCGCGTGGTCAGCACACGCGTCTTGCCGCTCCCCGCGCCGGCGAGGATCAGCGCATGCTCATCGGGCAGAGTAACTGCGGCGAGCTGCTCGGGGTTGAGGTGTTCCAGATGAAGCGACAAAGCGCTCCGATTATAGGGCCCGCGGCCGGCAAGCCCCGGATGGCTCGTCAGCGCAACGCGCCGGCCAGGAAGTCGAGCGCGTCCTTCGCCCAGACGCGGGTTCCCCTGCGGATGCCGCCGAAGCAATGCGTCTGCAGATTCTCCGGGATGTCGGCCGGATAGATCTTCGCTTTCGACGGTTTGCCGAGGCGCTCGAACTCGGCGCCGAGCACGCGCGCCGGCTCGAGGCTCGCGTCGCGCGGCGGCTGGATCAGGAGCACGGGTATCTCGATGTTCTGCGCCGCCCGGATGAGCCGGTTCTGCAGATGGGGGTTGCTGCTCCAGCTATACGCCGCGGGCGAGATCGCAATGGCGGCCCGATAGCCGCCGCGCTCGGCGCCGAGCAAAGTTTGTATGCCGCCATAGGAGCAGCCGGCGACGGCGAGCCGAGCCGCATCGACGTACGGCAGCTTCTTCAGATAGGCGAGGCCGGCCAGCTGATCGTCGAGCTGCTCTTCGAGGAGATCGACCTGGCGGCGCGCCCGCACCTGTTCCGGTTGGCGGCGCAGCTCGTCCTCGATATAGCGTCCCTCCGAGTCGCTGTGCCCGCGGCGTACGGGTGCGAACACGACGTAGCCGGCGGGCACGAAGACGGCCGCGACTGCGTCGAACTGCGGCATTGCGGCCGGATTTCTTTCGCTGCCGTGATTCCAGATCAGTCCGGGGAACGGCCCCTGCCCTGCCGGCTTATACACGTAACCCACGAGCGTGAGCTCGCCGCTCTTGAACGTCACGCGCTCCTTCTCGGCTTGCCCGAGCGCCGGGATGGAAAAGCACAGGCCAAGAAGGAAAAGCAGCTCAACGAGCCGCACGGCCCCGCGCCCAGCGCCGGTCGGCAAGCACGACCGAGGTTTCGATCTGCCGCTCGGGAATCGACCAGTACTTGCGCAGCAGCCGATCCTTCTCCTTCTCCGACAGCAGAGTGAAGCCGTTGCGAACGTAGAACTGGATCGCCCAGCTGGCGGCGGCCCAGGTGCCGATCAGGACCGGCTTGCCGGTCATGCTTTCCAGTTGCTGCAGCAGGCTGCGTCCGATGCCCTTGCGCTGCGCGGCCGGCGAGACGTACGCATGGCGCACCAGCGCGACGTCGCCCATATCCTGGATGCCCATCACGCCGAGGAGGCGCTGGTCTTCCTGCGCGACCCAGAAAGCCACGCCGGCGGCGATCTCGGCGGCGAGCTCCTCGCGCGGCATGTAGGGCTCGTGCCAGCGGTCCGCGGGAATGACGCCGCGGTAGGCCTGCGCCGCGTCGTTGATGATCTCGAACATCGCCGCTCGATCGGAGTCGAGCGCTTTGCGTATCACCGCGCGATTTTCGGATCGGTAGCGCCGTATTTGCCGCGCAGCTGCTCGACCAGCGCGTCGGCCTCGGCACGCGAGGCGAGCTGGCGGATGCGCACGACGTACGTCGTCTGGTCCTTGCCGCGGATCGGCGTCATGACCGCGGGATAACCCGCCTTGCGCACGTCCTCGCGCAGCGCGACGGCCGGTGCTCGAGTGTCGAAGCGGCCGACCTCCACCGTCACGCGGCCGCCGGCGCGCGCGATGCCTTTGCCGCGCTCCAGCTCGACCTGCGAAGCCCACTTGTCGAGCTGCTCCTTGTCGATCGTGCCGATCGGCTCGCTCTTGCCGTCCACGCGGCGATAGAACTGCAGCGGCTTGTCGAGCTTCATCGGCGGCTCGCCCTGCGCGGCGACCTCCACCTGGCCTTCGATCAGGCAGACCACCTCATTGCCGGCGCCGGCCCTGCCCCAGACATCCGTGCCGCGGATTCCGGTCGTGACCTGCGAGGCGCGGATGCTGACCTCGCGCTTGCGGCCCTTGGCGGCGATGTCGGTCGTGAAGCGGAAGGCGCCTTCCAGCACCTCCAGCACGCCTTTGAAGATCTGCTGCGTGGCGTTCAACTCGACGAAGCGCAGCTGGCCGTTCGGCCCGAGCTTCACCAAGCTGCCTTCCGAGAGCTTGATCAGCGCACGCGAGTCGCCGGTGATGACCTTGTCGCCGGGCTTGAGCTCCATGCCGGGAAGCAGCGGGCTCTTCACGCCGTTGCGCTCGATCCACGCCGGCATCTGCACGCCCTCGACCGTGGCGGCGACCTGGGCGAGCGCGCCCTGAGCGAGCGCGAGGAACGTGCATACGAGGAAGAGCCGCAGCCGTTTCATCGATCCTCCCGCCCTATAATTCGGCGCTTTCGCCTCATTACGAATGCAAGACGTCTACGAGCCCCGTGCGGTAGAGCGCGACGCCCAGGCCTTCTGGGAAAGCCGCCGCTCGTTTCACGCCGAGGAAAATGCGGCCAAGCCGAAGTTCTATTGCCTTTCCATGTTCCCCTATCCGTCGGGGAAGCTGCACATGGGGCATGTGAGGAACTATACCATCGGCGACGTTCTCACCCGCTATTACCGGATGCGCGGATACAACGTGCTGCAGCCGATGGGCTGGGACGCGTTCGGGTTGCCGGCGGAGAACGCGGCGATGGCGAACAAGGTGCCGCCGGCGCGCTGGACGTACGACAACATCGCGTACATGAAGGCGCAGCTGAAGAGCCTCGGCTTCGCCCTCGACTGGGAGCGCGAGCTCGCCACCTGCCGGCCCGACTACTACCGCTGGAACCAGTGGCTCTTCACGCGCCTGTTCCGCAAGGGGCTCGCCTACAAGAAGACCGGCGTCGTGAACTGGGACCCGGTCGACCAGACCGTCCTCGCCAATGAGCAGGTGATCGAGGGTCGCGGCTGGCGCACCGGCGCGCTGGTCGAGAAGCGCGAGATCCCGATGTACTTCCTGCGCATCACCGCGTACGCGGAGGAGCTGCTCGCGGCGCTCGACGATCTGCCCGGCTGGCCCGAACAGGTCAAGCTGATGCAGAAGAACTGGATCGGCCGCTCGGAAGGCGTGCGCATCGGCTTTCCGTATGCGTTGGGAAACGAACCGAGCGTGCTCTCGGTATTCACGACCCGCGCCGACACGCTGCTCGGCGCCACGTTCATGGCGGTCGCCGCCGAGCACCCGATCGCCGAGTACGCGGCAAAGCGCGATCCCAAGGTAAAGGCCTTCGTCGAAGAGTGCAAGAAGGGCGCCGTCATGGAAGCGGAGCTGGCGCAGATCGAGAAGCTCGGCGTGCCCACCGGCATCTCGGTCGCGAACCCGCTCAGCGGCGAGAAGATTCCGGTCTGGGTCGGCAACTATGTGCTCATGGGCTACGGCGAAGGCGCGGTGATGGGCGTGCCGGCGCACGACGAGCGCGACTTCGCGTTCGCGCTCAAGTACGCCCTGCCGATCCGCCAGGTGATTTCGGTCGCCGGCCAGCCGTTCGACGCAAAGCACTGGCAGCCCTGGTACGAGGACAAGGAGCACGGTATCTGCGTCAACTCGGGGAAGTACGACGGCCTCGCGTATCAGGCAGCCGTGGACGCCATAGCGCGCGACCTGCAGGCCAAGGGCCTCGGCGAGAAGCAGGTGCAGTGGCGGCTGCGCGACTGGGGCATCTCGCGCCAGCGCTACTGGGGCACGCCGATCCCGATCGTGCACTGCCCGTCGTGCGGCGATGTGCCGGTGCCCGACGAGCAGCTGCCGGTGCTGCTACCCGAGGACGTGGTCCCCGACGGCACGGGCAATCCGCTGAACAAACGCGCGTCGTACGTCGATACGAAGTGCCCGGCATGCGGCAAGCCGGCGAAGCGCGAGACCGACACGATGGACACCTTCGTCGACTCGTCGTGGTATTTCGTGCGCTTCGCCTCCCCGCGGCAGGACAAGGCGATGGCGGATGAGCGCGCGAACTACTGGATGGGCGTCGACCAGTACATCGGCGGCATCGAGCACGCCATCCTGCACCTGCTCTATTCCCGCTTCTTCCAGCGCGTAATGCAGGAGGAGACCGGCCTGATGCGCGGCGTGAACGAGCCTTTCACCAATCTGCTCACCCAGGGCATGGTGCTCGCCGAGTCGTACTACCGCGACGTGAGCGGCCGGCGCGAATGGATCCATCCTTCGGAAGTCGAGGTCGTGAAGCGCGACGACAGGGGCGCGATCGTCGAAGCGAAGATGCGCGACGGCAGTCCGGTCGTCTACGGCGGCATCGGCACCATGTCGAAGTCGAAGAACAACGGGGTCGACCCGCAGGCGCTGATCGACAAGTACGGGGCGGACACCGCGCGCTTCTATACGATCTTCGCCTCGCCGCCGACCAATACGCTCGAGTGGAGCGACGACAGCGTCGAGGGCTCCTTCCGCTTCCTGAAGCGCGTCTGGACGTACGCCGCGAAGTATTCCCAGGCACCTCGCAAGAGCGCGAGCGACGCCGCGCTGCGCCGCGAGATCCACCAGAACCTGAGCCAGGCGAATTACGACATCCAGCGCCACCAGTTCAACACCGTCGCCTCGGCGTGCATGAAGATCCTCAACGCGCTCGAGCGTGCCGACGCGGGCAACGAGGCCGCGAAAGAAGGCCTGTCGATTCTCCTGCGCCTGCTCTCGCCCATAGCACCGCACATCAGCCACCACCTGTGGGCCGCGCTGCGTTTCGGAGACGACGTGATGACCGCGCGCTGGCCCGAGGCCGATGCCAAGGCGCTCGAGCAGGACGAGATCGAGTACGTAGTTCAGGTGAACGGCGTGAAGCGGGGCACAGTGCGTGCACCCAAAGCGGCGGACCGCTCCGCACTCGAGGCTATCGTGCGGTCTCTCGATTTTGTGAAGCGCCACATCGCTGACAAGATCATCAAGAAGATCGTCATCGTCCCCGGGCGCCTCATCAACGTCGTCGTTTAAGGGGTCAGAGCAATTTTTCAGAAACAAATCGCGATGCAAAGACACCGCTTTTGTAACGAGAAAATTGCTCTGACCCCTTTTTTGCTGGTGCTCGCGGTCATCGCGGGCTGCGGCTTCCATATGCGCGGCACCGAGAGCCTGCCGTTCCGCACGATGTACATCCCCGGCGCGACCGGCGGCATCGCGCTCGACCTGAAGCGCAACATCCAGTCCGGCACCGACGTGAAGCTGGTGGACGACGCGAAGAGCGCCGACGCCATTCTCGAGCTCGCCAACGAGCGCCGCGAGAAGATCATCCTCTCGCTCTCCGGCAGCGGCCGGGTGCGCGAGTTCCGGCTGCGCTATTCGGTCAGCTTTCGCGTGCACGACATGAAGGGCCAGGACTTCGTGCCGACGAGCACGGTGCAGCTGACGCGCGACATGACCTACGACGACACCGAGATCCTGGCCAAGGAAGCCGAGGAGCAGCTGCTCTTCCGCGACATGCAGACCGACATGGTCCAGCAGGTGCTGCGGCGCCTGGCGGCGGCGCAGCTGCCCAAGCCGAGCGTGCCGTAATGCAGCTGCGTTCGGCCGAGCTCGAGGCTCATCTGGCGAAGACGCTCGCCCCCGCGTATGCGATCCACGGCGACGAGCCGCTCGTCGCTCTCGAGGCGGCCGACGCGGTGCGCGGCGCGGCGCGCCGGCGCGGCTTCGCCGATCGCGGGGTGTTCGAGCCCGGCCGCAGCTTCGACTGGAGCGAGTTCGCGCATGCCGCGGCTAGCCTGTCGCTTTTCGGCGGCAGGAAGCTGATCGAGCTGCGGCTGCCGACCGGCAAGCCGGGTCCGCAGGGCGGCGCGGCCATAGTCGCGCACCTCGAGCGGCGCGACAGCGAGACGGTGCTGCTCGTGACGCTGCCGCGCCTCGACCGCCAGGGTCAAGGCTCGGCGTGGTTCATGGCGCTCGCCTCGGCGGGCGTCGTGGTGGACGTCTGGCCCGTCGATCGCGCACGCCTTGCGGGCTGGATCGCCGAGCGGCTCGCCCGCCAGGAACAGCGCGCGCCGCGCGAGGTGCTGGAGTTCCTTGCCGAGCGCGTCGAAGGCAACCTGCTCGCCGCGCACCAGGAAGTGCAGAAGCTCGCATTACTCGCACCGCCGGGCGAGCTGTCGCTCGAGGCAGTGCAGGCCGCCGTGGTGAACGTCGCACGCTACGACCCCTACGACGCAGCCGAGGCGCTCGTCGCGGGCGACACCGCACGCTACCTGCGCGTGCTGGATGGGCTGCGCGCGGAAGGCGAGCAGCCGACCTTCGTTCTTTTCGTCCTGTCCAATGCGCTCTTCGCTCTGCAGGCGATGCGGCGCGGTATCGAGGCGCGCGTCTTCAATCGAAGCCTGCAGCGCGCATTGCAAGGCTCGGCGCGGCGCTATGCCGAGCGAGCGCTCGACGACGCGATCGCCCGGTGCTCGCAGATCGATCGGGCGATCAAGGGCGTCGGCAGCGGCGAGCCGTGGCAGCGCTTCGTCGTCCTCGGCCTGACGCTCCACTTACAATAAGGAAGTGAGCGACGTAAAGGCTTATGTACGGGAGCTGGGCGCTGCGGCTCGGGCAGCGGCGCGCGAGCTCGCCCGCGCGCCCACCTCAGCCAAGAATCGGGCGCTCGCCGCCATGGCCGCGGAAATCCGCGCCCGCTCGGCCGAGATCCTCGACGCGAACGCGCGCGACGTGGCGGCGGCGCGCAAGGCCGCGCACGACGCCGCCTTCATCGACCGGCTCACGCTTACTCCCGGGCTCGTCGAGCAGATGGCGGAAGGCATCGAGCAGGTGGCGATGCTGCCCGATCCGGTCGGCGCCATCTCCCAGCGCAGCAAGCGTCCCAGCGGCATCGAAGTCGCGCGCATGCGCGTGCCGCTCGGGGTCGTCGCGATCATCTACGAGTCGCGGCCTAACGTGACGGCCGACGCCGCGGCGCTCTGCCTCAAGGCGGGCAACGCGTGCATCCTGCGCGGCGGCTCCGAGGCGATCGTGTCCAATGCGGCGATTGCGCAGTGCGTGCGCAGCGGGCTGCGCAGCGCAGGGCTGCCCGAGAACGCGGTGCAGCTCGTCGCGCTGACCGACCGCGCCGCTGTGGGCGAGCTCATCACCCTGACCGGCTACGTCGACATCATCGTCCCGCGCGGCGGCAAGCCGCTGATCGAGCGCCTGTCGCGCGAGTCGCGCATCCCCATGATCAAGCATCTCGACGGCGTGTGCCACGTCTACATCGACGAGCGCGCCGACCCGGCGATGGCGGTACGCATCGCCGACAACGCGAA
This sequence comes from uncultured Enterobacteriaceae bacterium, assembly GCA_964477695.1. Lineage (GTDB taxonomy): Bacteria > Pseudomonadota > Gammaproteobacteria > Burkholderiales > SG8-39 > SCGC-AG-212-J23. Next base: position 7,396 of record CAYZFN010000221.1, read on the forward strand.
GACGCAGCGCTACGGGACGTGCAACACCATGGAAACGCTGCTCGTCGCCGAGGCGATCGCGCCGCAGGTGCTGCCCGAGATCGGCCGCATCTACCAGTCGAAGCGCGTCGAGATCCGCGGCGACGAGGCTACGCGGCGGCTAATCCGCGGCGCGAAGCAGGCCAGCGACGAGGACTATTACACCGAATGGCTCGCCCCGGTGGTGTCGGTGCGCGTGGTGAAAGGCCTGGACGAGGCGATCGAGCACATCGCCAAGTACGGCTCGCAGCACACGGACGCCATCGTCACCTCGGACAGCGAGCGCGCGCAGCGCTTCCTGCGCGAGGTCGACTCGAGCTCGGTGATGTGGAACGCCTCGACGCGCTTCGCCGACGGCTACGAGTACGGCCTGGGCGCCGAGATCGGCATCTCGACCGACAAGCTGCATGCGCGCGGACCGGTCGGGCTCGAAGGGCTGACGACGCAGAAATTCGTCGTGCTCGGCCACGGCGAGGTCCGCAGCTGAAGATTGGCATCCTGGGCGGTACCTTCGACCCGGTGCACAACGCGCACCTCGCCATGGCGCGAACGGCGCTCGGCGAGCTCGCGCTCGATCGCGTCCTGTGGGTGCCCACCGGCGCGCCGGGCTACCGCAGGCCACCCGTCGCCTCGGCGGCCGACCGCGTCGCGATGCTCGAGCTCGCCTTGCAGGGCGAGCCGCGCTTCGCCATCGACCGGCGCGAGCTCTCGCCCGGCGCTTCGGGCTATACGGTCGATACGCTGCGCGCGCTGCGGCGCGAGCTCGGCAAGGACACGCCGCTCTTCCTGCTGCTCGGCGGCGACCAATACGCCGCCTTCGACAGCTGGCGCGAGCCGCAGGAAGTCGCCCGCCTTGCCACGCTCGGCGTCTTCCCGCGTCCCGGATTCCCCGTCGACGAGCGCAAGGCGAAAGTCCTGGCCATGAAACCCGCCGCGGTTTCTGCGAGCGACATCCGCGAGCGCGCGGCGCGCGGCGCCGACCTCGCCGGGCTGGTGCCGCCCGCAGTGGCGGACTACATCGCCCGGCACGGCCTCTATCGCTAAATGGACATCCGCACCAAGCAGCGCCTGGTGGTCCATGCGCTCGAGGACATCAAGGGCCGGGACATCCTCGTGTACGACACCGCGCGCATGCCGTCGATGTTCGAGCGCGTGGTGATCGCGAGCGGCGACTCGACGCGCCAGGTCAAGGCGCTCGCCGACAACGTGCAGGAGAAGCTGCGCGAGAGCGGCCAGCGCGTCTATGGCGTGGAGGGCGAGGCGGCCGGCGAATGGGTGCTCGTCGACCTCGGCGACGTGGTCGTGCACATCATGCATCCCGCGGTACGCGAGTTCTACAATCTCGAGGAGGTCTGGGGCGGAAAGCGCGTCCGCGTCGGCCAGAAAGTCCCCGCCAAGCCGAAGGCGGTGAAGAAGCGTGCCACGGCTGCACGTCCTCGCCGTAAACGCTAGGCTGCCCGCGTGGGCCGAGCAGGCGTGCGCCGAATACCTGCGACGCATGCCGCGCGGCTACCAAGTGGAGCGCGTCTCGGTGAAAGCCGAAAGCCGACTCGCGCTGCCGAAAGACGCACGGCTGGTCGTGCTCGACGAGCGGGGACGCGATTTCACCACCGCGCAATTCGCCCGCCTGCTCGGCAAGCCGAGCGCGTTCGTGATCGGCGGCGCCGAAGGCCTCTCCGCTGCACTCAAGGGCCGCGCCGAACTGCTGCTCAGGCTGTCGTCGCTCACCCTGCCGCACGCGCTCGCCCAGGTCGTGCTCCTCGAGCAGCTCTATCGCGCCGCGACCCTGCTCGGTGGCCATCCCTACCATCGTGGCTAAAATCGCCCCATGACGGTCCCCCTGGAGCGCGGCGTTTATCTCGCCTCGCGCAGCCCTCGCCGCCGCGAGTTGCTCTCACAGATCGGCGTTCGCTTCCACCTGCTGCTGTTCCGCGCACGGCCGGGGGAGCCGGCGGAAATCGACGAGGCGCCGCTCGGCGGCGAGGCGCCCGACAGCTACGTCATGCGACTCGCGCGCGCCAAGGCCGACGCGGGCTGGCGGCGCATGCTGCAGCGGAACCTGCCGCCCGGCCCGGTGCTCGCCGCCGACACCACGGTCGCGGTCGACGGCCGCATCTACGGCAAGCCGGCGAGCCGCGACGACGCCGCGGCTACGCTGCGCGTGTTCTCCGGGCGCACCCACGAGGTCCTCACCGCGGTCGCGCTCAAGCACGACGACTGGCTGGAATCGGTGCTGTCGCGCTCGGAGGTGCGCTTCAAGTCGATGTCGGCCGAAGAAATCGCCAACTACGTGGCGAGCGGCGAGTGCGACGACAAGGCGGGCGCCTACGCGATCCAGGGCCGCGCCGCCCGCTACGTCGCCGAGCTGCGCGGCAGCTATTCCGGCGTGATGGGCCTGCCGCTCTACGAGACCGGCCAGCTCCTCGACCGGCTGGCGAGCATGCGTGGAAGAAATCCTTATTAACGTCACGCCGCGCGAGACGCGCGTGGCGGTCATGGAAGCCGGCGCAGTCCAGGAGCTCTTGATCGAGCGCAGCTCGAGCCGCGGCCTGGTGGGCAACATCTACATCGGGCGCGTCGCGCGCGTGCTGCCGGGAATGCAGTCGGCGTTCATCGACATCGGCCTCGAGCGGGCGGCATTCCTGCACGTCGCCGATCTATACGAGGCAAGCAAAGGCAGGGAACCCAAGAAAGCCGGGGAAACCGCGCGGCCGATCGAGAAGCTGCTCGCCGAAGGGCAGCCGGTCCTCGTGCAAGTGCTGAAGGATCCGATCGGCTCGAAGGGCGCGCGCCTGTCGACCCACGTTTCGCTCGCCGGGCGTCTGCTCGTCTACCTGCCCGCCTTGTCCTGCGATGCCGATCCGCATATCGGCATCTCGCAGCGCATCGAGGACGAGGGCGGGCGGGCGCAGCTGCGCGACCGCGTCAAGGAGCTGCTGCCCGCGGACGAGAAAGGCGGCTTCATCGTGCGCACGCTCGCCGAGACCGCCGCCGAGGAGGAGCTGCGCGCCGACATCGACTACCTGCGCAGCCTTTGGGCAGCGATCCGCGAGCGCGCCGGCGCGCCGGCGCCGCAGCTCCTCTACCAGGACCTGTCGCTCGCGCAGCGGGTGCTGCGCGTCATGGTGTCGGCCGGCACGGCGCGCGTGCTGGTCGATTCACGCGAGAACCACCAGAAGCTGCTCGCCTTCGCCGAGCGCTACATGCCGCGCCTTGCGGCGAAGATCGACCACTACACCGGCGAGCGGCCGCTGTTCGACCTGTACAACGTCGAGGACGAGATCGAGAAGGCGCTGTCGCGGCGCGTCGAGCTGAAATCCGGCGGCTACCTGATCCTCGACCAGACCGAGGCGATGACGACCATCGACGTGAATACCGGCGGCTTCGTCGGCAGCCGCAACTTCGACGACACGGTGTTCAAGACCAACCTCGAGGCGGCGCAGGCGATCGCCCGGCAGCTCAGGCTGCGCAACCTGGGCGGCATCATCGTGCTCGACTTCATCGACATGCAGAGCGAGGAGCATCGCGCGGCGGTGCTCGAGGAATTCAAGCGCGCGCTTGCGCGCGACCGCACCCGCCTGACGGTCAACGGCTTCACCGCGCTCGGGCTGGTGGAGATGACGCGCAAGCGCACGCGAGAATCGCTCGCGCACGTGCTGTGCGAGCCGTGCCCGACGTGCGGCGGTCGGGGCGAGGTGAAGAGCGCCGTGACCGTCTGCTATGAGATCCTGCGCGAGATCCTGCGCGAGGCGCGCGCCTTCAACGCGCGCGAGTTCCGCATTCTCGCCTCGCAGAGCGTAATCGACCTGTTCCTCGAGGACGAGGCGCCCTCGCTCGAGATGCTCATCTCGTTCATCGGCAAGCCGGTGTCGATGCAGGTCGAGACGAGCTACACGCAGGAACAGTTCGACATCGTGCTCCTGTGAACGATCTGCGCTTGC
>CAYZFN010000222.1:0-18251 GCA_964477695.1 uncultured Enterobacteriaceae bacterium
AAGGACGGAAAACTGACCGGCATGCACCTGCAGACGCTCGCCGACGGCGGCGGCTACGGCTCCTACGGCGTGGCGAGCACCTTCTATACCGGCGCGCTGCAGACGGTCACCTATCACCTGCCAAAATATAAATTCGAAGCCGCGCGGGTGTTCACCAACAAGCCCCCCTGCGGCCCGAAGCGCGGCCACGGCACGCCACAGCCGCGCTTCGGCCAGGAGATCCAGCTCGACAGGATCGCCGAGCGGCTCGGCATGGACCCGGCCGACCTGCGGCTCAGGAACCTCGTGAAGCCGAACTCGCTGACTGCGAACTGGCTGAAGGTGGGCTCGATCGGGCTCGAGCAGTGCATCCGCGAGGTGGTCGTGCGCTCGGAGTGGCGCAAACGCTTCCGCAAGCTGGGCTTCGGCAAAGGTCTCGGCCTCGCCTGCGGCTCGTATCTCTGCGGCGCCGGGCTGCCGATCTACTGGAACAAGATGCCGCAGAGCGGCGTGCAGCTCCTGATCGACCGCAGCGGCCAGGTCACCGTGTTCTGCGGCGCGACCGAGATCGGCCAGGGCTCCGACGACGTGCTCGCCGCGATCGTCGCCGAGGTGCTCGGCATCGATCCGTTCGAGATCCGCTGCGTCACCGGCGACACCGGCATCACGCCGGTCGACCTCGGCTCGTACTCGAGCCGCGTCACCGTGATGATGGGCAACGCCGCGATCCAGGCGGCCGAGAAGCTGAAGAACATGATCGCCGAAGCGGCCGCCGAGCAGCTCGAGATCGTTCCCGACAAGCTTGCGTTCGCGAACGGGCAGGTTTCCTTCGACGGCAAGGCGCTCACCTTCGCCGAGGCGGTGCGCTTCGCCGAGGAAAAGTTCGGCACGCTGGGCGCGGTGGGCTCGTACGTGCCGCCGCGCGCGCCGGGCCGGTTCAAGGGCGCGGGCGTGGGGCCCTCGCCGGCCTATTCGTATACCGCCTGCGTGGTGGAAGCGCACGTCGATGCGCACACCGGCTGGATCACGGTGCCGAAGATCTGGATCGCGCACGACATCGGCCGCACGATCAACCCCGTGCTCGCGCGCGGCCAGGTCGAAGGCAGCGTGTACATGGGCCTCTCGGAAGCGCTGATGGAAGAGTCCGCGTTCCGCCGCCTGCCGCCCAAGCTCTCGAGCGCGCTCGTGCACAAGATGCCCTCGCTCCTCGAGTACAAGAGCATCACCTCGCTCGACATGCCCGAGGTCGACACCGTGCTCGTCGAGGATCCGGATCCGAATTGCCCCTTCGGCGCGAAGGAGGCCGGCCAGGGGCCGCTGCTGCCGGTCATGCCGGCCGTCGCCAATGCGATCTACGACGCGGTGGGCGTGCGCATCGACGAGCTGCCCATTACGCCGGACAAAGTCTTGCGCGCGCTGGAAAGAAAGGCGAAGGGCGAAGCGCCGAGAGTCGGCCCCGAGCATTTTCCGTCGGTTCCCTATCCGGAGGCGCTCGTCGTTCCGACGCCCTGGGACGGCGGCGACGGCAAGGAGATCAAGCGAAATGATGCGGCTGCCGTGGTTTGAGTATCGCGCCCCGCGCAGCGTCGCGGAAGCGGCGAAGATCCTGGCCGGCGAGGGCAGCAGCGCCATGCTGATCGCCGGCGGCACCGACCTGCTGCCGAACATGAAGCGCCGGCAGATGGCTCCCCGCGTTTTGGTTTCTCTTCGAAATATCTCCGAATTGAAGATCAATGGAAGAACGCTCGGCGCCGGCATGACGCTGAGCGAGATCGCGAAGAAGGGCGAGCTGCCCATGGGCCTGCGCCAGGCGGCCGCGCAGGTCGCGACGGTCCACCTGCGCAACATGGGAACGATTGGCGGCAACCTTTGCCTCGATACCCGCTGCACCTACTACAACCAGAACTATGAGTGGCGCAAGGCGATCGATTTCTGCCTGAAGAAGGACGGCGAGATCTGCTGGGTCGCCACTGCGAGCAAGCGCTGCGTCGCGATGTCGTCGACCGATTGCGCGCCGGCGCTGCTGGTCTTGAACTCGAAGGTAAAGCTCGCCTCCGCGAACGGCGAGCGGGAGGTCGCGCTGGCCGAGCTGTACAACAACGATGGCATCGATTACCTCACGCGCCGGCCGGACGAGATCCTCACCGAGGTGCGGTTCGACAATTTGCAGAGCACGTATTGGAAGCTGCGCAGGCGCGGCGCCTTCGATTTCCCGGTGCTCGGTGTCGCCGCGGCCCTCGGGCCGGAAGGCGCGCGCCTCGCCCTCGGCGCCATGGCGTCGAGGCCCTTCCTGGTCGAGCGCGCGAACGACTTCCTGAAAGGCAAGTCGCTCACCGACGAGGTGATCGAGGAGGCGGGCAAGCTGGCGGCTTCGCGCGCGAAGCCGATGGACAACGCCGACCTCGATCTCTACTGGCGCAAAGGCGTGGTCGGCAGCTTCGTCGGCTACGCGCTGCGCGAGCTGCGCGGCGACGACATGCGCGAGACGCGCGGGCGAATCGCCCGCTACCAGCCGGTCGAAGCCTGAGGCCGCCGCGCAACGAGAGCGACGGCCGCCGCAAGCACGGACAGGACCGTGAACGAGTAAAAGGCGACCCGGTAGTCGCCGGTGAGGTCGCGCAGGATTCCCGAGACGAGCGGTCCCGAGGCCTGCGCCAGCACCTGCGCGGACAGCGCGATACCGCGAATCGCGCCGAAGTTGGCACGGCCAAAATAGTCTGCCCACGCTACCGGAAGCAGCGTCAGCACCCCGCCCAGGCCGAAGCCGAAGATGCCGCCGGCGACGAAACCATCCGCCGGATTGGCGACGCGCGCCAGGAGCACGGTGCCGATGGCAAGCAAGGAGGCGATGAACGCCAGCACGAAGCGCAGCGGCAGCCGCCGCGCTAGGAAGCTCGCGCCGAGCGTGCCCATTCCCGAGAAGAACGAGAAGGTGCTGACGATGGTGGCCGCCATGCCGGCGCCGATGCCGCGCTCGACGAGATGCGACGCCTGATGGAGGCTCACGCCGGCCTGCACGGGATAGACGAGCACCGTGTACGCCATGAGCAGCCAGAACGCGGGCGTGCGGATCGCCTCGGCACGTGAGAAGCGCGGCTCCTTCATCACGCCGGACAGCCCGCCCTGCTTGATCGGTAAGCCGCCATCGGGAGCGAGGCCGACGTCCTCCGGCCGGCGCGCGAGGAAAAGCCACACCGGCAGGAAGCCGATCACGAGGGTCAACACGCCAATCGCCACCCAGCCGCCGCGCCAGCCGCCATGCTCGATGGCGTACTGGCCGACCAGGGGCATCGCGACGAGGCCCGCCATCTGCGCGAGCACCGCGAGCGAAGCCGCCTGCGCGCGGCGCTCGACGAACCAGTTGTTGAGCGCGCTGTAAATGCCGAGGTCGAACGGTCCTGCCCAGTTCATGCGTGCGACGCAGAACAGCAGGTAGAAAACAAGCAGCGACGGCGTGAGCGAAAGAAACGTGAGCGCGATGCCATTCACCAGCACCGCGCTGCAAAGCACGAGGCGCGAGCCCCGGCGATCGAGCAGCGGCCCGATTGCCGGCGAGACCAGCGCGGCGAGCACGCCGCCGAGCGAGACTGCGCCCGAGAGAGCGGTGCGCGACCAGCCGAACTCGCGCGTCAGCGGCTCGACGAAGATCGAGAGCGTCGCCACCGAAGAGCCCTGACGCGCGAAACCGACGCAGCAGAGCGCGGCGAGCACGATCCAGCCGTAGTAGAAAGGAAACCGCGCGGCGAGCGCTCGCACGCGCGCATTCTAGAGACCATAATGATCGCTCAACCGAGGAGGGGGCTATGAAGCGCGCAACCGTTATGTCGGTCGTGTCGTCGGCATTGCTTGTTGCCGGATGCACCTACCTGTCGGGCGACAAAGGCTGGCAGACGCTGATCGACGGCGACCGTGGCATGGACAACTTCAACCGCGTGGGCGACGCCAACTGGCGTACCGAGGACGGCGCGATCGTCGCCGATCATGGCAAGGGCGGCTACCTCGTCTCGAAGACCGCCTACACCGATTTCGAGATCCGCGCCGAGTTCTGGGCGGCGTCCGACACGAACAGCGGCGTCTACATCCGCTGCGGCGACCCGGCGAAGATCGCCGCCGCCAACTGCTACGAGGTGAATATCTGGGACATCCGGCCGGATCCGAAATATGCGACCGGCGCCATCGTCGACGTCGCGGCCGTGCCGGTCCCGCTGATCTACAAGGCGGGCGGAAAGTGGAACACGTACGACATTACCGCCAAGGGCGCCGAGATGACGGTCAAGCTGAACGGCGTGCAGACGGCGCTCGGGCGCGACAGCAAGCATCCCTCAGGCTTCTTCGCGCTCCAGTACGGCCCGGGCATAAAGGGCGCCGAAAGCGGCCCCATCAAGTGGCGCAAGGTGCAGATCCGGCCGCTGTGACCTAGTCGTTGTGGATGTTGGCGGCCTTCGCGACGGCCTTGTATTTCGCGAGGTCCTGGGCGACGACGCCGGCGAGCTCCTCGGCGGTGCTGCCGACGGGCTCGATGCCCATCGCGGCGAAGCGCTGCTTTACTTCCGGCGTGCGCACGACGCGCGCCACCTCCTTCTGCAGGCGCGCGACGATCGCCGCGGGCGTCTTCGCCGGCGCGAAGAAAGCCGTCCACACCGGCACTTCCATGTCCGGAACGCCGGCTTCGCTCATCGTCGGCAGGTCGGGCCACGACGGGTGGCGCTTCGCCGAAGTGACGGCGAGCGCGCGCAGCGTGCCGGCCTTGATCGCCGCCGTGGCGGGCGGCGGGTCGACGATGGTCAGCATTACCAGACCGCTCGCCACCGCCTGCACCGACTCGTTGCTGCCCTTGTACGGGATCATGGTGAACGAGGTGCCGGTCTTCTGCTTGAAGAGCTCGGTGGTGATCTGGAACACGCCGGCGCTGGAAGCGTAGTTCGCCTTGTCCGGGTTTGCCTTGGCGTAGGCAATGAGCTCCGCGACGCTGCGGATCGGCAGCTGCGCGTTCACCGTGACGAAGAGCGGGAACTCGGCGATCAGCGAGATGGGCGCGAAGTCGCGCTGCGGGTCGTAGGCAAGCCTGGAATAGGTGGCCGGGTTGATCGTCATCGGCCCGCTCGGCCCCATGAAGATCGTGTACCCGTCGGGCGACGCCTTGGCGGCCGCCTCGGCGGCGATGATCGACTGCGCGCCGGGCTTGTTCTCCACCACGATCGGCTGGCCGAGCCCTTTCTGCAATTCGGGGACCATTACCCGCACGATGATGTCGTTGCCGCCGCCGGCGGCATAGCCGACGAGGATATGGATCGGCTTGCTCGGGTATTCCTGACCGAGCGCTGTCAGCGAGACGCAAAAAGCAACCAGGCAGGCGAGCGAACGCACGATTGATTTCCTCCTCCTCTGGTTTACATTAGCACGCCTGACCGAGGAGACCGGAATGATCAAGCTGACTGTCAACGGAAGGCCGCGGGAAGTCGACGTCGAGCCCGAGATGCCGCTGCTCTGGGTGCTGCGCGACGTGCTCGACGTGAAAGGGCCCAAGTACGGCTGCGGCATCGCGCAATGCGGGGCGTGCACGGTGCACGTGAACGGCGAGGCGGTGCGCTCGTGCTCCTATCCCGTGTCGGCGGCGGCCGGCAAGCGCGTTCTCACGCTGGAAGGCCTGGCGCAGAACGGCAAGCTCCATCCGGTGCAGCAGGCCTGGATCGATCACCAGGTGCCGCAATGCGGTTACTGCCAGGGCGGCCAGATGATGGCGGCGGTAGCGCTCCTCAGGAAGAATCCGAATCCGAGCGACAAGGACATCGACGAGGCGATGACCAATATCTGCCGCTGCGGCACCTACGCGCGCATTCGCCCGGCGATCCACGCCGCGGCGAAGAAAATGAAGGCCTAGGAGGCGCCATGACGACGCGACGCGAATTCCTGAAGATGTCCGCCGCCGTCGGCGGCGGGCTGACCGTCGGCTTCCATGTGCCGTTCGCCGGCGCGGAGCAGCAGGTGCTCGCCCCCGAAGTGAACGCGTGGGTGCTGGTGCGTCCCGACGACCGCGTGATCATCCGCTACGCGCGCTCGGAGATGGGGCAGGGCAGCATGACCTCGGCGGCGCAGCTGGTCGCCGAAGAGCTCGGCTGCGACTGGAAGAAGGTGCGGGTCGAGTACGCCGATACCAACGCGCAGGTGCGCCGCAAGCGAGTCTGGGGAGACATGGCCTCCGTCGGCAGCCGCACCATCCGCAACTCGCAGGAGTACCTGCGCAAGGGCGGGGCGCAGGCGCGCGAGATGCTGGTGGCCGCCGCGGCGAAGGGCTGGAACGTCGAGCCTTCGCAATGCCAGGTCGCGAACGGCGTGATCACCGGGCCGGGCGGAAAGAAGACCACCTTCGGCAAGGTGGCGAACGCGGCGGCGAAGATGACGCCGCCCCAGGATGTGGCGCTCAAGGACCCCAAGGACTGGACGATCGCCGGCAAGCCGATTCCGCGCGTCGAGATTCCCGACATCGTGACCGCGCGCATCCGCTACGGCATCGACGCCCAGCTGCCCGGCATGGCCTACGCCGCGATCGCCCAGTGCCCGGTGTTCGGCGGCAAGCTCAAGTCCGTCGACGACTCGAAGATCAAGGACCGCCGCGGCATCCTCAAGGTGATCTCGTTCAACGACTACGCGGCGGTCGTCGCCGACAACTGGTGGCGCGCCAAGGAAGCGCTCAAGGCGCTGCCCATCGAATGGGATTTCGGCGCCAACGGCGCGGTGACGAGCGACACGATCAAGCAGTTCCTGCGCGCCGGCCTCGATGCCGAGAATGACGTCGTGGTGGCGAAGAAGGCGGGCGACGTCGACCAGGCGCTCAAGGATGCCAAGGTCATCGAGGCCGAGTACTACACGCCTTATCTCGCGCACGTAACCATGGAGCCGATGGGCTGCACCGCGCTCGTGAAGGAGGGACGGGTCGACATCTGGACCTCGACGCAGAACGCCGAGGCCTCGCACGCCGCGGCGGCGGCGACCGCTGGCGTCCCGCTCGAGAACGTCTATGTGCATCGCACGCAGAACGGCGGCGGCTTCGGCCGGCGCGGCGGCGCGCAGGACTTCGTCCGCCAGGGCGTCGAGATCGCGAAAGCCCTGGAAGGCACGCCGGTCAAGATGCTGTGGACCCGCGAGGAAGACATGCAGCACGACTTCTACCGGCCGGTGAGCATGACGCGCTTTCGCGCCGCGCTCGGTCCGGACGGCAACCCGGTGGCGCTCTCCTCGCGCGTCGCGGCGCCCTCGATCATCGCCACGCTGCTCAAGCTGCCGCTCAAGGAGGGCATCGACCCGCAGGCGGTGGCGGCGATCGCCGACCAGCCCTACGAGATCGCCAACGTGCGCATGGAGTATGCGCAGAGGAATCCGCATGTCCCGGTCGGGTTCTGGCGCACCGTCGGGCACTCGCAGAACCCGTTCATGCGCGAGTCGTTCATCGACGAGCTCGCGCACGCGGCGGGCAAGGACCCGTACGAATACCGGCGCGCCCTGCTGTCCGAGAGCTCGCGTGAGCGCAAGATCCTGGACGCGACGGCGAAGGCCGCCGGCTGGGGCTCGCCGCTCGCCAAGGGCGTGCATCGCGGCATCGCCGTCACCGAGGCGTACGGCAGCTACACCAGCGCGGTGTGCGAACTTGCGGTGAGCGACAAGAACGAGGTCAGCATCAAGCGCCTCGTGCTCGGCGTCGATCCCGGCTACGTCGTCAACCCGGACAACGTGCTCGCGCAGATGCAGGGCAGCTCGGTGTTCATGCTGACCGCGATGTTCTGGGGCGAGATCACGATCAAGGACGGGCGCGTGGAGCAGTCGAACTTCGACAACCACCGCATGATGCGCCTCGCCGAGATGCCCAAGGTCGAGCTGGTGCTCGCGCCGACCGGCGGCTTCTGGGGCGGCATCGGCGAGCCCGGCCAGGCATCGATCGCGCCGGCGGTGTGCAACGCGCTGTTCGCCGCTACAGGCAAGCGCGTGCGTTCGCTGCCGCTCAAGAACGAGGGGTTCGAGCTGGCTTGAAGCGGCGGGCTTTCCTTGGCTTTACCGCTTTCCTGCCTTTTCTTGCGAAGGCAGGGGAGCCGCAGCGCGGTCGCGTGAAGCTCGAGCTGCCGGTGCTCGCCGACAACGGGAACTCGGTGCCGATGAAGGTGAGCGTGGAGAGCCCGATGACCGAGGCGGATCACGTGAAGACGATCCGCCTCATCTCCGAGCGCAATCCCGAGCGCGAGATGGCGGTGTTCTATTTCGGGCCGCGGTCGGGCGCGGCGGAGGTGACTTCGCGCGTTCGGCTCGCCGGCAGCCAGGTGGTCACCGCGATCGCCGAGATGTCCGACGGCTCGCAGTGGATGGACACGGCGCACGTGCAGGTTACCCTCTCGGCCTGCGTGGACAGCAGCTGATGGCGGCGCGCATCCAGGTACCGGACGGCGCGAAGCGCGGCGAGGTGATCCGCGTTCGCCTGCTCATCCAGCATCCGATGGAGACCGGCTACCGGCTGGACCCGGACGGCCACAAGGTGCCGAAGAACGTGATCCGCTCGCTCGTGTGCCGCTACAACGGCACGGAAGTGTTCCGCGCGCAGATGTCGCCCGGCATCGCCGCCAATCCGTATCTCCAGTTCCCGATCGTCGCCACGGAGACGGGCGAGCTCGAGTTCAGCTGGGTCGACGACGCAGGCGAGCGCGGCAGCGCAAAGCAGCCGATCAGCGTCGCCTGAGCGGGCTGCTCAGCCGGTGTCGTCGGCCGAGCGGCTCTCCAGCGTGAAGTCGACAAGCGCGATGGCGAGCGCGAGCACCAGCGGGCCGAGGAAGATGCCGATCGGGCCGAACGCCGCCACGCCGCCGAGCACGCCGATGAAGACGGTGAGCGTGCCCACCTGCGCGAGACCCGACACCAGCCACGGGCGCAGGAAGTTGTCGATCGTCACCACGAACGCTCCCCAGGCGAGCATGAAGCCGGCCGCGTAATAGCGTCCCTGCAGCGCGAGCGCGATTACCGCCGGCACCCAGACGACGGGTGTTCCGGCCATCGGCACGAGCGCGAGCAGCGCGGCGAGCACGCCGAACACGATCGGCGAGGGCAGGCCGATCGCCGCGAAGCCGATGCCGATCAGGGCGCCCTGCACGAGCGCCGTGACGCCGGTGCCGTAAACCATGGCGCGCAGCACCGAGGCGAGGTGGCCGAAGAGGCGCGCCTTGTCCTCGCGCGACATCGGCACGAGCTCGCGCAGCGCCGCGAACATCGCCCGGCCGTCGCGGATGGCGAAGAAAAGGATGAACAGCATGAGCAGGAAGCCGATCACCGTGCCGACGGCGCCGAGGACCGCCTTCTGCCCCAGCGCGGCGAGCAGGCCGAGGACCGTGCGCGCGGCATCGACCGCCCACGCCTGCACCTGCGCGAGCGATACGCCGACGTTCTCGTCGAGCCACGCGAGCACCGTGCCGAGCACCGGGATGTTGGCCAGCTCGCCGGGCGTCGGCGGCCGGTGGTCCGCGGCGTACTGCTGGGCGTAGCGCAGCAGCTCCGCGACCTGCGTCGCGAAGGTTGCGCCCAGGGCGGCGAGCGGTCCGACCAGGATGACGAAGGTCGCCGCTGTGAGCAGGCCTGCCGAGACGGTCGGCCGGCTGCTGCGCCGGACCAGCCAGGCGTGCGTCGGGTGCAGGAGAAAGCCGATGAAGAACGCCCACGCGATCGGCGCGAAGAATGGCGCGACCACGAGATAGAGCAGGTAGGCGACCGCGAGCAGAACGAGCAGCGCGAACGTGCGCGCATAGAACTGGCTGTCGCTCATAGCGCGGCGAGCTCGCCCTTGCCGATCGCGAGCCTGGCGGCGGCCACGTTGTCCTCGAGATGCTGCAGGTCATGGGTCCCGGGAATCGGCAGCACTACCGGCGACCGGGCGAGCAGCCAGGCGAGCGCAACCTGCGCCGGCTTGATGCCCAGCGTCTTGCTCAAGGACTTCACCTTGCTCGAGCGCAAGGCGGCGCCGGCGCCGAGCGGGTACCACGGCAGGAAGGCGATGCCGAGCTTGTCGCACGCGCGGAGGACATCTTCGGAGGCGCGGTTCTCCAGGTTATATTCGTTTTGCACCGACAGCACCGGGACGATTTTCCGCGCCTGCTCGAGCTGCCGGACGCTCACGTTCGAGATGCCGGCGTAGCGGATCTTGCCCGCGCGCTGCATCTCGGCGAGCGCGCCGACGGAGTCCTCGAACGGCACGCGCGGATCGGGGGCGTGCAGCTGGTAGAGATCGATGCGCTCGAGCTTCAGGCGCCTGAGGCTGCCTTCGACCGCGCGCTGCAGGTGCTCGGGCCGGCCGTCCTCGTCCCAGCGCGAGGCGCGCGGACGCACGAGCCCGCCCTTGGTGGCGATCACCAGGTCTTTCGGGTAGGGATGCAGCGCCTCGGCGATCAGCTCCTCGTCGACATGCGGTCCGTAGGAGTCCGCCGTGTCGAAGAAGTTGCAGCCGAGCTCGTAGGCGCGGCGCAGCACGCGCAGCGCATGCGCCCGGTCCTTCGGCGGCCCCCAGACATTCGGCCCGCAGACGCGCATCGCGCCGAAGCCCAGCCGTCCGACCTCGAGATCACCGATCCTGATTTTCACGAGCCAGCTCCTCCAGCATGCCCGCGAGCCCCAAGGTCACCCTCGCCATGCGCTCGTAGTCGAGCTTCTCCGGCGTGTCGCTCGCCAGATGATAGTGCGCATAGCGATTGAAGGCGGTGTCGGTCACCATGAGCGCCGGATAGCCGTGGCGGCGGAACGACCAGTGATCCGAGCGAGTGATGCCGGGCACGAAGGCGGGCGCGGCGAGCGACTGCGAGGGGAAGTCCGAGTGCTTGCGAAACAGCGCGTGCGAGCGGCGCACCACGCGCCATGCGCCCAGGTCGCCGACGAAGGCGATGAAGTTCGCTCGGTCGGGATAGAACCAGCCGATCACGGGCGGATAGTGCTGGCTGCCCGGGTCGTCGCTGTAGCAGCCGAGCATCTCGAGCGAGAACATGGCGGCGATGCGCTCGCCGCCGTCCCGCGCGCGGTGCGCGTAGACGAAGCTGCCCATTTCGTCGCCGTGCGAGTACGGCAGCTCCTCGTTGGCGAAGGCGACGCAGCGCACCGGCAGGCCGAGGCGCGCGAGCTCGATCAGCACCGCCACGCCCGAGGCGTTGTCGTCGGCGCCGGGCGACCCGGGCACGGTGTCGTAGTGCGCGCCGACGACGATGTTGCCGTTGCCGATCTCGACGTTGCGCACCATGCGGCCGGCGCTGCGGTACTCCTGGCGGCGGAACCGGGCGCCGAACTCGCGCTCGATGTAGCGCGCCGGCCTCTCGAGGTCGCTGTTGCGCTCGTTCGCGGCGAGAAACTCGACGTGCGCGCGCAGGCGCCGCGCCAGCTCGTCAGGCGAGGGCGTGCTCGAGCTCGCCAATCAGGTCCTCGACGTCTTCGATGCCGACCGAGAGCCGCACCAGCCCGTCGCTGATCCCGAGCCCGGCGCGCACGTCCTCGGGAAGCGAGGCGTGGGTCATGATCGCCGGATGCTCGATCAGGCTCTCCACGCCGCCCAGGCTCTCGGCGAGCGTGAAGAGATGGCAGCGCTCGAGGAAGCGGCGCGAAGTCGCCAGTCCGCCTTTCAGCACCGCGCTCACCATGCCGCCGTAGCGCCGGTTCATCTGCGCCGCAGCGAGCAGGTGCTGCGGGTGGCTCGGCAGCCCCGGGTAGATCACGCGCTCGACCCTGGGATGCGCCTGCAGCCATGCCGCGATGTGCATGGCGTTGCCGCAGTGGCGCGCCATGCGCAGCGCGAGCGTCTTGATGCCGCGCAGGGTCAGGAAAGCGTCGAACGGGCTCGGCACCGCGCCGACCGCGTTCTGCAGGAATGCGAGCTTTTCGCTCAATTCCTCGTTGCGGCCGACGATGGCGGCGCCGCCGATGACGTCCGAATGCCCGTTCAGGTACTTGGTGGTGGAGTGCACGACCACGTCGAAGCCGTGCTCGAGCGGGCGCTGGATCCACGGCGAGGCGAAGGTGTTGTCGCACACCGAGACGAGGTTCCTGCGCCGCGCGACCTCGGCGATCGCCGACAGGTCGACCAGCTTGAGCAGCGGATTGGTCGGCGTCTCGACCCATACCATGCGCGTCTCAGGACGGATCGACTTCTCCAGGACCGCCGCGTCCGACAGGTCGACGAAGCTCGCCTGGAGGCCGGCAGAGCGCTTGCGCACGCGCTCGAGGATGCGGTAGGTCCCGCCATAGAGGTCATGCATGCACACCACGTGCGCGCCGGCGTCGAGCGTCTCGAGCAGCGTGCCGATCGTGGCCATGCCGGAGGAGAAGGCGAAGGCGCGCGCCCCGCCTTCGAGCTCGGCGAGGCAGGCTTGCAGGGCGTCGCGCGTGGGATTGCGCGTGCGCGCATAGTCGTAGCCACGGTGCTCGCCCGGACTGTGCTGCGCGTAGGTCGAGCTGGCGTAGATCGGTGTCATGACCGCGCCGGTGCGCGCGTCCGGTTCCTGCCCCGCATGCACTACCTGAGTGTCGAATTTCATGGCTGCCCGCGTTTTTCTTCCCAGCGCCGGCGCAGCCAGTTGAGTAGGTCGATGCGCGTGATCAGCCCCAGGAAGTCGTCTCCATCGACGACGATCGCCACCATGCCGCGGCGCAAGATGTCCAGCAGCTCGCCGAGCGAAGCGCTCGGCGGCACGGTGACGAGGTGGCTCGCCATGGCGGCGCCGACCGGGTCGTCGAAATGCTCCGGATTGTCGAACACCTCGGCAAGAATGTCCTCCTCGTCGACGATGCCGACGATCCGGCCGTCCTTCAGCACCGGCAGCTGCGAGACATCGTAGAGCTTCATGCGGCGGTAGGCCGCGAGCACCGGCTCCTCGGAATTCACCGTGGCGACCGTGCGATCGTGATGGCGCCGGCTGATCAGGTCGCGCAGGTCGCCGTAGCGCTCGCGCTCGAGAAATCCCTGGTCGAGCATCCAGAAGTCGTTGTACACCTTGGAAAGGTACTTGTTGCCGCTGTCGCAGACGAGCGTCACCACGCGCTTCTCTTCCTCGCTTTCCCGGCAGAAGCGCAGGGCCGCGGCGACCAGCGTGCCGGTCGAGGTGCCGGCCATGATGCCTTCCTTGCGCAGCAGCTCACGGCAGGTGAGAAACGTTTCGCGGTCGGGGATGCTGTAGGCCTTCCTTACGCGCGACAGGTCGCACACCGACGGCACGAAGTCCTCGCCGATTCCTTCGACCAGCCACGAGCCGACGCGCTCGGGCTTCTTCCCGGTCTGCACGAGCGGCGCCAGGATCGAGCCGGCCGGATCGGCGAGCACCATCTCGACCTCCGGTGCCACGCGCGCGAAGAAGCGAGAAAGTCCGGTGAGCGTGCCGCCGGTTCCGACGCCGCACACCACCGCATCGACGTCCTGCCCCATCTGCTCCCAGATCTCGGGCCCCGTCGTGCGCTCGTGGGCGAGCGGATTCGCCTCGTTGGCGAACTGGTTGATGTAGAACGATCCGGGCGTCGCGGCCGCAAGCGCCGCCGCCCGCTCCTGGTAATAGTCGGCGTGACCCTTGGTGACGTCCGAGCGCGTAAGCACCACTTCGGCGCCGAGCGCCTTGAGATGGAAGATCTTCTCCTGGCTCATCTTGTCGGGCACGACGATGAGCAGGCGGTAGCCTTTCTGCCCGGCGACCAGCGCGAGCCCGAGGCCGGTGTTCCCCGCGGTCGCCTCGACGAGCAGCGCGCCCGGCTGGATGCGGCCTTCGCGCTCGGCCGATTCGACCATCGACAGGGCGACGCGGTCCTTGATCGAGCCGCCCGGATTCTGGCTCTCGAGCTTGAGGAACAGCCGGCAGCGTCCGGTTTCCAGGCGCCGGGCCTCGACCATCGGCGTGTTGCCGATCAGTTCTACGACGGAACTCGTTGATTCCATTGTGTGGGACTCATCCCATATTTCGCGGCGCAGCAGGCGTGGTTGAATTCCCAACCGAAAGACGCGCAAGATTTTGACCCATGCAGGCAGGCGCCGGCACGCTTCTCGGCAGCATCTCGGATTTCTGCCGTCGTACCGGCATGGCCGAGTCCACTTTCGGCCGGCGCGCGGTGAACGACGGCAAGTTCGTGGCGCGGCTGCGCGACGGCGCCCGCGTGACGCCGGAGACGCTCGAGCGCGTCAACGTCTTCATGGCGAGGCACGGCGCGCCCGGCGCCGGCGATTCGCCGCCGGAGCTGCTCCCGCTCATCCGCGCCACCGCCACGCAGCCGCACGCGGCGCTGCCCGCGCAAAAGGCCGATCCGGAAAAGAATTTCCGCTTCTTCGACAACCGGCAGAAGTACCTGCTGTTCGTCAACACCTGCAGCGAGAAGGACGTGATCGCGCGCCGTGTCGGTCTGGAGCTCGGCCAGATCCATCCGCGCCCGCCGGCGGTGCGCGTGTTCGACGCCGGCATGGGCGACGGCACGGTGCTCGCGCGGGTGATGCGCGAGATGCACCGGCGCTTCCCGACCGTGCCGTTCTACATCGTCGGCAAGGAGATCAGCCTCGAGGACGTGCGCCTCTCGCTGCGCAAGATGGCGGACCGGTTCTTCGAGCATCCGGCGACCGTGCTGGTCGTCACCAACATGTATTACAGCGAGGCGCCCTGGCTGCAGCCGCGCGCCGTCGAGGCCGCCACCTCCATGGTGTGGCACGAAGTCGCGCTCTCCGGCTCGACCTCGCACGATTTCAGCGACCAGATCGCGGCGCTCGAGCCGTTCCTCGCCAAGAACTGGCAGGCCAGGCACAGCCCGAAGACCGGCAACCCGATCTACGAGCACCCGACCGCGCTCGTCCTCTATCGCGAGGACTATCGCTTCCTCCTGGAAAGCGTGATCCCGAAGCGCGGCGAGGGCAAGGCCGACTACGACATGGTGATCGCGTCGCAGCCCTACCGCCTGCGCGCGCCGCTCGAGTTCAAGGCGCAGAAGGTCGTGGCGCCGCTCGTGCGCTCGCTCGGCCGGGGCGGCCGGCTGCTCGGCATCCATTCGTACGGCCACGATCCGGGGCTCGAGATCGTGCAGCACGTATGGTCCGGCGAGAATCCGTTCCTGCACAGCCGGCACGACCTGCTGCGCGCTGCCAAGGGCGAGCTCGGCCGCGACGCGCGGCGCTACAACTTCAACGCGTATGCCGACGCGCGCGCGCTCTTCCGCTACGACATGCACACGCTGCCTTCCGAGATCTCGAGCAGCATCGGCACCTCGACGCTGTTCGCGGCGTGGAACGCGGCGATCTACGTCGCGCAGATCGACGATGTGCGCCTCGGCGAGGCGCTGCGCGGCAGCCGCTACCTCGACGCGACTCGCGAGGTGCTGCAGAAACACGGCAGCCTTTGGTTCCAGGACGAATCCTATGTCGTCTCTCGCAAGCGCGACTGAATCGGCGCTCGGCAATGCGGTTTCAGAACTGTTGAGTTCTGGATCCCTGGAGATTTCGCCGCGCGAGCTGCACCGCATAGCCGAGGTGGCGGCGCTCAGGCCCGCCGGCAGCTGCGTCTATGTTCCGTCGCTTCCCGGATTGCCGCTAGCGCGCACGCTGGAAGCGATTGCCGCCATCCGCCGCGCAGGGCTGGACGCCGTGCCGCACGTCTCGGCGCGCCGCATCCTCAACCGCGACGAGTTCCGCGACTTCCTGAAGCGCGCCTCCGCCGAGCACGGCGTGCACCGCGTGCTGCTCATCGGCGGCGACGAGCCACGCGCCAAGGGGCCGTTCCAGGACAGCCTGCAGGTGCTCGAGGAAGGGCTGCTCGCCGAGTGCGGGATCCGCGAGATCGGCATCGGCGGCTATCCCGAGGGCCATCCGCGCATCGCCCTCAATGCGCTCGAGAAGGCGATGCAGCGCAAGCTCGAGCTGGCGCGCACGCAATCGATCGGCGTTTACGTGCTCACCCAGTTCTCGTTCGCGCCGCCGCGCGTCGTCGAGTATTGCGCGACGCTCGCCCGGCTGCATCCCGAGCTGCCCGTCTACGTCGGCATCGCCGGGCCCACCGACGCGGCCGCGCTCGCGCGCTACGCGCAGCGCTGTGGAGTCAGCGTTTCGCTGCGTGCGCTTCGCACCCTCGGCAGCGGGATCGCGCAGCTCGTCTCCAATACCGATCCGCGCGACCAGATCGCGGCCGTGGCGCGCTACAACCGCAGCCGCGAGCCGAGCAACGTGGTCGGCGTGCACCTCTACAGCTTCGGCGGCGCGGTACGCACGGCAGCCTGGATGCGCGAGCTGATCTGAACGAAAAAAACTGGGCGCTAGGCCTGCTGGCGCTCGTTTCGTTCGCCGGGCCGCTCATCGAAGTCCTGCTGACAGGCAAGGTCGAGGATTACGGCAAGTTCGAGCTGGCGGAAACCTTCGTCGCCATCGCGCTCATCTACTGGTGGTACCACGCCGACAAGCGCAGCCACGGCTACGCCGCCGGCCCGCTCATGAACGGCGGCGTCATCGTCGCCGCCATCGTCGCGCTGCCGATTTACTTCGTGCGCTCGCGCGGCTGGAAGCGCGGCGCGCTCGCCACGGTAGGCGCCGCCGTCGTCCTCGGCATTACGCTGCTTCTGGGCGAGCTCGGCGAGCGGCTCGGCCACGCGCTGCGCTAGAAGCCGTACAGCCTTTCCGGGTTGTTCACCAGGATGGCGTTGCGCGCATGCGTGTCGGGCACCGCCTCGGCAAGAACGTCGAGCAGCTCGCCCGCGTCGAGGCTGCGATGCGGCAGGATCGCCTCGTCGCGCACCTGCTTTCCCGAATGAAAGCCCAGGTTCGGCCAGTCCGAGCCCCATACCAGCCGATCCGGCGCCGCTTGCGCGAGTGCGCGCATGAAGGGAATCGCATCGCGCAGGCGCCCGCTCGAGCGCGTTATGCGATCCGCACCCGCCAGCTTGGCCCATGCCCTTCCGGACGCCATTAGACGAAGCAGGGCGGCGAAGCCCGGCTGATCGAGTCCTGCCGCGGCGTCGGGCAGCCCCATGTGATCGATGACGACCGGCACTACGCAGCGGCTGATCGCGGATTCGAGCGCGACCAGCGTTTGCGCCGGGACGAATAGCTGCACGTGCCAGCCCAGCGGCGCGGCGAGCTGCGCGTACCCCTGCAGCAGCGAGACGGGATCGCCGGAATGGCGCGAGGCGAGCGTGGCGAGATTGAGCCGCACGCCGCGCACACCGGCGTGGTTCATTTTCCCGACATCTTCCTTCGTGGCGTCGAATGGAACGACCGCGATGCCGCGTCCACGCGCGCCGAGCGCGGCCAAGGCGGCGAGCATCGCGCGGTTGTCCATGCCGTGCCCGCTTGCCTGCACGAGCACCGTGCGCTCGAGGCCGACCTCGCGTTTCATGCGCTCGTGCGCCTCGAGCGGGGCTGCCTCGACGGTATAGGCGCGCTCGGCGGCCAGCGGGAAACGCTCGAACGGCCCGAGCACGTGCATGTGGCAATCCGTTGCGCCGGGCGGAAGCGCAGCAGCGGGTCTGCGGTGGCTTCTCCCGATCAAGGCCGCACGGCCGGCGACTCGATCGGCAGGCCGCGGCCGCGCCAGGCGAGATAGGCCTCGAGCTCGAGCAGCAGCGGATCGCCGTACTGCGGCATCTCGGCGTGCACGCCGGAGAAGCAGGCGCGCAGCCGCCGCTCGAGCGAGCCGAGCGTCTGCCAGCGCAGGCGATAGGTCGGATAGCCGTTCGGCTCGCCTTCGCTGATCGTCTCGGCGCCGAGCTTCTTGCCGGCGTTCGCGTCGTGGCAATGCGTGCAGGCGAGGTTCATCTGGCCGCGCCGGCGGTAATACTCTTGCTTGCCCTTCGCCACGTCTTTTTCCGACAGCTGGCGGCCGATCGGCAGCCCGCGCGACTGGTAGGCGATGTACGTGGTCAGGGCGAGAAGCTCTTCCGATTCGTAGCGGAACGGCACGCGATGGCGCACCATGGCTTCGAGGCTGACGATCTTGCCGTCGACGATCCGCGGGTAGCGCGCGGCAACGCCTTTCATCGACGCATGGCAGGAGGCGCACTGCGAGCGGAAGAGCTTGTCGCCTTCGTCCACCCACAGCATGCCGGGATTCTCGGCATCGCTCGCCTGCAGGCGCCGGATCTCCGGGCTCGCATATTCGATTCCCGAGCGCTGCTGCGCGAGCGCCGCCGATGCGGCGAACAGGAATGCGAGGGTTACAAGCTTCACTTCAGCGTGAGAAGAAAAGCGACGACGTCGTCGATCTGCTCATCGCTAAGGAGCGGCTTGCCGCGATAAGGCGCCGCGACCTGATAAAGCC
>CAYZFN010000223.1:0-26772 GCA_964477695.1 uncultured Enterobacteriaceae bacterium
AGGAAGGGCTTCGCGCCGAGCACCCAGTCGATCGAGTAATCGAGCGCGTGGCGCTTCAGCATCTGCTCGACGCGGCTGCGCAGCGAAGCGTCGCTGCTCTCGGTGGAGAAGCGGAAATTGAAGTCGACCACGACCGACCCCGGCACGACGTTGCCGGCGCCGGTGCCGGCGTGGATGTTGGACACCTGGAAGGAAGTCGGCGGAAAGCTGTCGTTGCCCTTGTCCCACTCGGTGCGCGCGAGCTCCGCGAGCGCGGGCGCGAGCAGGTGGACCGGATTCTTGACCAGCTGCGGGTAGGCGACATGCCCCTGGATGCCGCGCACGGTGAGCTTGCCCGACAGCGAGCCGCGCCGGCCGTTCTTCAGCATGTCGCCGAGCCAGTCCACCGAAGTCGGCTCGCCGACGAGGCAATAGTCGAGAAGCTCGTTGCGCGCCTTGAGCGCCTCGACGACCCGCACCGTGCCGTCGAGCGCGGGCCCTTCCTCGTCGGAGGTGAGGAGCAGGGCGATGGATCCGCCGTGCCGGGGTTTTTCTTCGACAAAGGCTTCGACGGCGATGACAAAGGCAGCGATGGAGGACTTCATGTCCGCCGCGCCCCGGCCGTAGAGCTTGCCATCACGGACGGTCGGCGTGAACGGGTCGGAATGCCACTCTTCCAGCGGCCCGGTCGGCACGACGTCGGTGTGGCCGGCGAAGCAGACGAGCGGCCGGGCCTTGCCGCGCCGCGCCCAGAGGTTGCTGACCTGGCCGAAGCGCATCGGCTCGCAGCGGAATCCGGCACGCCCGAGCCGCTGCGCGAGCAGCGCCTGGCAGCCGGCATCTTCCGGGGTGATCGACCTGCGCGCGATGAGCTCTTTGGCCAGCTCGAGCGCTTCCTCAGGCATTCATGTCGATCTTGAAGTCGTTGAACGTCGTGTTGGTAGCGGTCGGCTGGGTCTTCTCCTCGGGCTGCTCCGCCTTGGGCGGCAGCGCCTGGCCGCTGATCTCGCCCGCCGTCGCCTGGTTGATGAGCCAGAGCATGTTGGTCGCCGAATCGGCGTTGGCCATCGCCTCGTCCTGGGTGATCGTGTTGTCCATGAACAGCTTGAACAGCGCCTGCTCGAAGGTCTGCGAGCCCGGCGACAGGCTCTTCTCCAGCGCGTCCTTGATCTCGGTGATCTCGCCCTTCTCGATCAGCTCGGAGATGTTGCGCGTGTTGAGCAGCACCTCGCACGCGGCGACGCGCGCGCCGGTCTTGGTCCGCACCAGGCGCTGCGAGATCACCGCCTGCAGCGCGGCCGCCAGGTCGAGCAGGAGCGCCGGACGGTTCTCCAGCGGGTAGAAGTTGATGATGCGGTTCATCGCGTGGTAGCTGTTGTTCGCGTGCAGCGTGGCGAGGCAAAGGTGGCCCGACTGCGCATAGGCGAGCGCCATGGACATGGTCGGCTTGTCGCGGATCTCGCCGATCAGGATGCAGTCCGGCGCCTGGCGCAGCGCGTTCTTCAGCGCGATCTCGAACGCCTTGGTGTCGGTGCCGACCTCGCGCTGGTTGACGATCGACTTCTTGCTCTGGAAGATGAACTCGATCGGGTCCTCGAGCGTTAGGACGTGGCCGGACTTGCGCTCGTTGCGGTAGTCGAGCATCGCCGCGAGCGAGGTCGACTTGCCCGAGCCGGTGGCGCCCACCATGAGCATCAGCCCGCGCTTCTGCATGATCACTTCCTTGCAGACTTCCGGCAGGCCCAGCGTGTCGAGCGGCGGGATGGACGCGGGGATATAGCGCACGACCACCGCAGGAGCTCCCTTCTGCCGGAAGGCGCTGATGCGAAAGGTGCCGACTCCCGGCAGCGTGAACGCGGTGTTGAGCTCCATCTCGTCCTCGTATTCCCTGATATGGCGCTCGTTCAGGACTTCGTAGAGGAGCTGCTGCACCGTGTCGGCGGTCATCACCGTCTGGTTGACCGGCATCGACACGCCGTTGATCTTGATGTTGATCGGCGCGCCGACCGAGAGAAAGATGTCGGACGCCTTCTTGTCGGCCATGATCTGGAACAGGCGCTTCATTGCGGACATGCAGCCTCCCGAGCCGCGGGTTTTCGGCTAGTTTAATCTCCCCGCAGAAGTTCGTTCAGGCTGGTTTTCGCGCGCGTGCGCGCGTCGACTTTTTTAACAATTACTGCACAGTAAAGAGCGCAGCTGCGGTCGCCGGAAGGCATAGTTCCTGGCACGACGACCGAGCCGGCCGGCACCCGCCCGTACAGAACCTGGCCCGTCTCCCGGTCGAAGATCTTCGTGCTCTGGCCGATGAAGACGCCCATCGACAGCACGCTGTTCTCCTCGACGATCACGCCTTCCACCACTTCGGAGCGCGCGCCGATGAAGCAGTTGTCCTCGATGATGACCGGATTCGCCTGCAGCGGCTCGAGCACGCCGCCGATGCCCACGCCCCCCGAAAGGTGCACGTTCTTGCCGATCTGCGCGCACGAGCCGACGGTGGCCCAGGTGTCGACCATGGTTCCCTCGTCGACGTAGGCGCCGATGTTGACGTACGAGGGCATGAGGACGGCGTTTTTCGCTATATACGCGCCGCGCCGCACCATGGCGGGCGGCACGACGCGGAATCCCGCGGCGGCGAAATCGAACGACGGGCCGAATTTCGAGGGCACCTTGTCGTAGTAGCGCGTCGCGCCGCCTTCCACGACGCGGTTGTCCTCCAGGCGGAACGAGAGCAATACCGCTTTCTTGAGCCACTGGTGCGTCAGCCATTCCCCGTTGGCCTTCTCCGCCACGCGCAGCCGGCCGGCGTCCAGGCCGGCGAGCACTTCTTCGACGGCCTGCCGGACCTCGCGGGGCGCGCTGGCCGGGTTGAGGGCGGCCCGGTTCTCCCAGGCCTGATCGATCGTGTCTTTGGCGTTCATAGGGATTGGGCGAAGCGCATGATGCGCCGCGCCGCGTCGAGGCATTCGTCGAGCGGCGCGACGAGCGCGATGCGTACATGGCCGGCGCCGGGATTGACGCCGCCGACGCTGCGCGCGAGAAAGCTGCCGGGCAGCACGAGCACGTTGGTCTGGTCGTGCAGCCGCCGCGCGAACTGCGCGTCGTCGATCGGCGTGCGCACCCAGAGGTAGAAGCCGCCGTCGGGCATGCGCGTCTCGAGCGGGCTGTGGAACAGCGGCAGCACGGCGCGGAATTTCTCGGCGTACAGCCGGCGGTTCTCGCGCACGTGCGCCTCGTCCTTCCAGGCGGCGACCGAGGCGCGCTGCACCGCGAGGCTCATCGCCGAGCCGTGATAGGTCCGGTAGAGCAGGAACCGGGCGATCAGCGCCGGGTCGCCGGCGACGAATCCGGAGCGCATGCCCGGCGCATTGGAGCGCTTGGACAGGCTGGAGAAGGCGATCAGCCGCTCGTAGCCGCGGCCGAGCTTGCGCGCCGCCTCGAGCGACCCGAGCGGCGGCGTGTCGAAGTAAATTTCCGAATAGCACTCGTCCGAGGCGATGACGAAGCCGTGGCGCTCGGAAAGCTCGAACAGCGCACGCCACTCCTCGAGCGGCATGACGCGGCCGCTCGGGTTGGCGGGCGAGCAGGCGTAGACGAGCTGCACGCCGTCCCAGCTGTCCGGCGCGCCATAGACCGGCGTGGCACCGGCGAGAATCGCCGCGCCCTCGTAGATCTGGTAGAAGGGATTGGGGCAGACGACTTTCGCGTCGCGCGTCGGATCGATCACCGTCTGGGCGAACGCGAAGAGCGCCTCGCGCGAACCGTTGACCGGCAGCACCTCGGTCAGCGGATCGGGCGCCGGTATGCCGTAGCGGTGCGCGAGCCACGCCGCGATGGCCTGGCGCAGCTCCGGCGTTCCCGCGGTAGCCGGGTACGCGGCGAGGCCATCGAGGCTCGCCGCGAGCGCGTCCTTCACGAGCGCCGGCGTCGGATGCTTCGGCTCGCCGATCGAGAGGTTGATCGCCGGGAGCTTGGCGGGCGGCGTGCTGCCCGCCATCAGCGCGCGCAGCTTCTCGAAGGGGTAGGGCTGCAGCCTGGCGAGGAGCGGGTTCACGGCTTTTCCCTCCAGCCGCGTTGGCGGTGCTCGGCGAAGACCGAGGTGGCGATGCCGCCGCGCACGTTGAAGCGCGCCTCGAGGCGCATCCAGCGCGGCTTGCTGGCGCGCACGAGGTCGTCGAGGATGCGGTTGGTCACCGCTTCATGGAACGTGCCCGTGTCGCGATAGGACCAGATATAGAGCTTGAGCGACTTCAGCTCGACGCAAAGCCGGTCGGGCACGTAATCGAGGACCAGCGTCGCGAAATCCGGCTGCCCGGTCATCGGGCAGACGCAGGTGAACTCGGGGATTTCCATGTGGATCCGGTAATCGCGTTGCGGCGCCGGATTGGCAAAAGTTTCGAGGCGCTTGCTGGAGCGCGAAGGCACGGAAAAACCGCCAGAAAAAGAGCGCGTGATGTTAGCACGGCGGATCCGCGGAATCGCGCGCAGGCGCGCGCCGAGGAGCGGCCTTCGCGAGCCCAGGGCCCCGATGATATGCTGTCGGCGGGGCCCGATAACTGGGGCATCAAACGGTCGTGAGCACTAGATATAGTATCGGAAGGAAGGTCGGCCGCGCGGCGATCCTGGCTAGCGGTACGCGCCCGCCCAGGGGCGTTGTCAACGTTTTTATTCGCCGAGCGGTTGTTCCTCCGGATAGGCATTGACGTTATTATTTTTCTCGTGCGCCTCACTCAAATAAAACTCTCCGGCTTCAAATCCTTCGTCGATCCCACGACGATCCACGTGCCCGGCCGCCTGGTCGGCGTCGTCGGGCCGAACGGCTGCGGCAAATCGAACGTCATCGATGCGGTGCGCTGGGTGCTCGGCGAGACGCGCGCCGCCGCGCTGCGCGGCGACTCGATGCAGGACGTGATCTTCAACGGCTCGCTCAACCGCAAGCCGCTCGCGCGCGCCTCCGTCGAGCTCACCTTCGACAACTCGCAGGGGCGCGCGGCCGGGCAGTGGTCGCAGTACGCCGAGATCGCGGTGCGCCGCGTGCTGCAGCGCGACGGCGAGTCGAGCTACTACATCAACGGCACGCACGTGCGCCGGCGCGACATCACCGACATGTTCCTCGGCACCGGGCTCGGGCCGCGCGCCTACGCGATCATCGAGCAGGGCATGATCTCGCGCGTGATCGAGGCGAAGCCCGAGGAGCTGCGCGTGTTCCTCGAGGAGGCGGCGGGCATCTCGAAGTACAAGGAACGGCGCAAGGAGACCGAGACGCGCCTCGCTGACACGCGCGACAACCTAGCGCGCATCACCGACATCCGCACCGAGCTCGGCTTGCAGCTCGAGAAGCTGCACGCGCAGGCCCAGGTCGCGACACGCTACCAGGAGCTGCAGGCCGAACTGCACCTCAAGCAGCATCTGCTCTGGTACGTGCGCCGTCGCGACGCGGCGAACGAGCGCGAGCGGCACTCCTCCGAAGTTTTGAAAGCCAGCAATTCCGTGGAAGCGGAAAACGCCGAGCTGCGCAACCTCGAGCTGCGCCTCGAGGCCGCGCGTGCCGCGCATTACCAGGCCGGCGACGGGCTCAATGCGGCGCAGGGCGAGCTCTATGCCGCCAACGCCGAGGTCGCCAAGCACGAATCGGAGCTGCGCCACGCCGAGGAGACGCGCACGCGGCTGGAAACGCAGCACACCGAGCGCCTGGCCCAGCTCGCGCAATGGCGCGAGCAGCGCTCGCAGCTCACGCAGGCGTTGCACATGTGGGCGGCGAGGGCGGGCGGCGCCAAGCAGAAGGTCGCCCAGGCGAAGGAGAAGCTGGAGGGCGAAGGTGTCAAGGTGCCCGAGGCCGAGCAGGGCCTGCGAGCGGCGCTGGAGCGGCTGAGCGAAGCGCGCGGCGTGCTGCTGCAGGCGGAGAGCCGGCTGCAGCTCGAACAGACGAACCGCGCGCACCTCGAGAAGGCGAGCCAGGCCCTCGCGGCGCGGCGCGAGCGCCTCGAGAGCGAGCTGCAGTCGCTGGCCGAGCCCGACGCGGGTGCGCACGCCGAGCTCGAATCGCGCCTGGCCGGCCTCGCCGCCGAGCTCGAATCGGCGAACTTGGCTTTCGCGGCTGTGCAGGCCCAGTGCGAGGCGCTGGAGGCGCGGCGCGCCGGCGCAGCGGAGGCCGTGAGCGCGGCGCAGCGCGACTATGCTGCCGCCGAGGCGCAGCTCGCCACGTTGCGTCAGATCCAGGCCGAAACCGAGAACAACGCGCCGCTTCGCGAGTGGCTCGAACGCAACGCGCTCGGCGGCTCGCCGCGCCTCTGGCAAAAAATGCGCATCGACGCCGGCTGGGAGACCGCCGTCGAGGCCGTGCTGCGCGAGCGCCTGCACGCCCTCGAAGTGGCGAGCTCGGTGCAGCCCTTCCTCGATGATCAGCCGCCGGCCAAGGCGAGCGTCTTCGACCGCTCGGGCGGCGAGCCGGCCGCCACGGTCGCCGGCCTTACGCCGCTTTCACAGAAAGTCCACGGCGCAGACCCAAGGGTCGCGGCGGCGCTCGGCGACTGGCTCGCCGGGGTCTATGCGGCCGAGCAAAACCCGGACGAGGCGGCGCGCGCCGCGCTGCCGGCCGGCGCGCTGCTCGTTACGCGCGACGGCCACCAGTTCACGCGCCACACGGTCAGCTTTCATGCGCCGGACGCCGCCGACGCCGGCATTCTCGCCCGGCAGGCCGAGATCGAGCGCCTTGAAGAACACTGCCGCGGCCTCGCGGCCGCGCTCGAGCGTGCCCAGGCGGCCCTCGCGGATGCCGAATCCGAGCTGGCAGAGCGCACTGCGGCGCTCGAGGACGAACGGTCCGCCATCGTGCAGCACGAGCGAGCGCGCCACGATGCCGAGATCGAAAGCCTGAAGCTCGCGCAGGCGCAGGAGCGCTTCCGCGAGCGCAGCAGCCAGGTCCGCGCCGAGCTCGACGAGCTCGACGCCGAAGGGAGCCGCGGCCGCGAAGGCCTCGCTGCCTGCGAGGAGCGCCTGCTGCAGGTCCAGCAATCCATCAGCCAAGCGCGCACCACGCTCGAAGCGGCGCGCGGCGCGCACGTCGCGGCCGAAGGCGCCGCCGCCGAGCAGCGGCGCGCCCTGCAGCAGGCCGACCGGGACGTGCAGGATGCGCTGTTCGGCGAGCGCGAGTGCGGCTCCAAGATCGCCGAGATCGACAATTCGGTGCGCCTCATCGACCAGCAGATCGAGCGCGCCGATGTGGAGGTCGGCCGGCTCACCGAGGAGCTCGCCGCGGATCCGATTCCGGATGTGCGCCGTGCGCTCGAAGCGGCGGTCGAACAGCGGCTGCTTTGCGAGAAGAAGCTTGCCGAGGCGCGCAACGCCGTCGAGGCGGCGGCGGGCGCCCTGCGCGAGATCGAGGAGGCGCGCCTGCAGGTCGAGGCGCGGCTCGCGCCGCTGCGCGAGCGGCTGGGCGAGTTGCGCCTAAAGGAGCAGGCGGCGCAGCTCAGCTTCGAGCAGTACGCGAACCAGCTCGCCGAGGCGAACGCCGACGAGGCACGCCTTGCCGAGGAGGTCGGGCGCGCGCCGCGTCCGGCCACGCTGCAGGGCGACATCACGCGGCTCACGCAGGCGATCGCCGAGCTCGGCGCGGTGAACTTGGCCGCGCTCGAGGAGCTGCGCACGAGCGAGGAGCGCAAGGGCTTCCTCGACTCGCAGGCCGCCGACCTGGACGAGGCGGTGCGCACGCTGGAAGACGCCATTCGCAGGATCGACCGCGAGACGCGCGAGCTGCTGCGCGAGACCTTCGCGACGGTGAACCGCCACTTCGGCGCGCTTTTCCCGACCTTGTTCGGCGGCGGCGAAGCGAAGCTGCTCATGACCGGCGAGGAGATCCTCGACGCGGGCGTGCAGGTCATGGCGCATCCGCCGGGCAAGCGCAACGCGAGCATCCATCTCCTGTCCGGCGGCGAGAAGGCGCTCACCGCGATCGCGCTCGTGTTCTCGCTCTTCCAGCTCAACCCGGCGCCATTCTGCCTGCTGGACGAGGTCGACGCGCCGCTCGACGACTCCAACACCGTGCGCTTCTGCGAGCTCGTGCGGCGCATGTCGAGCGAGACCCAGTTCCTCTTCATCAGCCACAACAAGATCACGATGGAGCTCGCCGAGCAGCTGATCGGCGTCACCATGCCCGAGTCGGGCGTGTCGCGCGTGGTGGCGGTCGACATCGACGAGGCGCTGCGCATCCGGGAGGAGCTCGCGGCCTGAGGCGGTCATGACCGACCTCACGCTCGGTCTTGCGATCGTCGGCGCGCTCGCCGTCGCCGGCGTGCTGGTCTACAACCGCCTGCAGGAGCGCGCGATTCGCCGGCGCAGCGAGCGCGCCTTCGTCGCCGCGCATTCCGACGTGCTCATGGGCGACGGGCGGCGCGAGCCGACGCTCGGGCCGGCGCCGAGCGCCCAGCAGCCCGTGCCTCGCACGGCGGAACCGCCGCGCGGCGCCGCGCCCGATCCGCGGGTCGACTACGTGATGCAGATCGCCGCTGCGCCGTCGAGCGCCGCCGAGCTCGCGGAAGGCTGGACGCCGATAGCGCAGCGCTTCGCGCACCGAGTGCTCCTTTCGCGAGCGCAGGCGAGCGAATGGCAGGCCGGCCTGCAGCTGGTCAGCCGCGCGGGCGTGATCGGCGAGCCCGAGCTGGTCGAGTTCCGCTCGGCGGTCGAGACGCTCGCCGCGCGCGTCGGCGGCCGCGCGAGCGGACCGGGCATGCGCGAGTCGCTGCAGGCGGCGCGCGAGCTGGACAGCGCGTGCGCCGAAGCGGATATCCAGGTCGCCTTGCACGTCGTGGGCGTGGCATCCGACCAGCACTTCAAGGACCCCCCTTTCGAAGCCACGCCGCGCGCCGATGGGGTCACCCTCACGCTCGACGTCGCGCGCACGCCGGACCCGGGCCGCAGCTACGAGGCGATGGCGCGCGCCGGGCGCGACCTTGCCGCCGCGCAGGGCGGGCGCCTGGTGGACGACGCGGGGCGCGAGCTCGACGAGCGCGCGCTCGCGAGCATCGGCGCGCAGCTGGAAGTCGTCCGGCGCCTGCTGGCCGGCCGCGGCATCGAGCCCGGCAGCCCGCTCGCCCTGCGCCTCTTCTCATGAATGTCGAGCAGCGCGTCCGGCAGCTCAGGGCGCAGATCGAGCACCATAACCGCCTCTACTACGTCGCGGACTCGCCCGAAATCAGCGACGCGGAGTACGACCGGCTGTTCCGCGAGCTGCAGGCGCTCGAGGAAGGGCACCCGGAGCTGCGCACGCCGGACTCGCCCACCCAGCGGGTCGGCGGCGCGCCGGCTTCCGAGCTGGCGCCGGTGCGCCACGAGGTGCCGATGCTCTCGATCCGCACCGAGACCGACTCGGAAGACTCGGGCGCGGCCAAGTTCGACGCGCGCGTGCGCAAGGAGCTCGGGCTCGCCGCCGGCGATCCTCCCGTCGAGTACTCGGCGGAGCTCAAGTTCGACGGGCTCGCCATCAGCCTGCGCTACGAAAACGGCGAGCTCGCGCGCGCCGCGACGCGAGGCGATGGCGAGGTGGGCGAGGACGTGACCGCCAATGTGCGCACCATCCACGACATTCCGCTCAAGCTGAAACGCCGCGCCCCGGCGGTGCTGGAGGCGCGCGGCGAGATCTTCATGACGCGCGCCGCCTTCGAGCGGCTCAACCGCCGTCAGGCCGAGAGCGGCGGCAAGCCGTTCATCAATCCGCGCAACACGGCGGCGGGCGCCGTGCGGCAGCTCGATCCGAAGATCACGGCGCGCCGGCCGCTCTCCTTCTACGCGTACGGATTCGGTGTCGTGCACGGAATGGCGCTGCCGCGGCGGCACAGCGACCTGCTGGACGAGCTCGAAAGGCTCGGGCTGCCAGTCGACGCGCACCGCCGGGTGCTGCGCGGCGCCGAAGAGCTGATCGTCTATCACGCGGAGATCCGCAAGGAGCGCGCAGCGCTGCCTTTCGACATAGACGGCGTGGTGTACAAGGTGAACGATCTCGAGCGGCAGGCCGAGCTGGGCTACGTC
This sequence comes from uncultured Enterobacteriaceae bacterium, assembly GCA_964477695.1. Lineage (GTDB taxonomy): Bacteria > Pseudomonadota > Gammaproteobacteria > Burkholderiales > SG8-39 > SCGC-AG-212-J23. The sequence goes on from CAYZFN010000223.1 coordinate 10,000, forward strand.
GCGCGCGAGCCCCGCTGGGCGGTCGCCCACAAGTATCCGCCGGAGGAGGAGCTGACCGAGGTGCTCGGCATCGAAGTGCAGGTCGGCCGCACCGGGACCCTGACGCCGGTCGCGAAGCTGAAGCCGGTTTTCGTCGGCGGCGTCACCGTCGCGAACGCCACCCTGCATAACGAGGACGAGCTGCGCCGCAAGGACGTCTGGGTCGGCGATACCGTCGTCGTGCGTCGCGCCGGCGACGTGATCCCCGAAGTGCTCGGCGTGCGCAAGCCCGGCGCGCGGCGTCCCGGCGAGCGCTTCGAGATGCCGAAGGCCTGCCCGGTCTGCGGCTCGCCCGTGGTGCGCGTCGCAGGCGAGGCGGCCACGCGCTGCACCGGCGGCCTCTATTGCAAGGCGCAGCGCAAGCAGACGCTGCTGCACTTCGCCGGCCGGCGCGCCATGGACATCGAGGGCCTGGGCGACAAGCTCGTCGACCAGCTCGTCGAGCACGACCTGGTGAAGAGTCCCGCCGACCTGTACGACCTGGAGGCGAAGACCCTGGCCGGCCTCGAGCGAATGGCCGACAAGTCGGCGGCGAACGTCGTCGCCAGCATCGAAAAATCGCGGCGCGCGCAGCTCGCGCGCTTCATCTATGCGCTCGGCATCCCGGGCGTGGGCGAGGAGGTGGCGAAGATCGTGGCGCGCCATTTCGGCTCGCTCGAGGCGCTGATGAACGCCGAATGGGCTAGCCTAGCGGCTGACAAGGAGGCGATTCGCAAGGAGAATGCGCAGCGGAAGAAGCGCGGCGAGCGGCTCGCCCCGGTGCCGCTGGAAGGCATCGGCCCGGAGCTCGCGGAGAGCATCGAGAAGTTCGTGCGCGAGCCGCACAACCGCGAGGTGATCGGCCGGCTGACGCGCGCGGTGACGCTCGCCGCCCCGGCGCGCTCCAGGCCGGCGGCGCAGGCGAGGACATTCGTGCTGACCGGCACGCTCGCCGGCATGACGCGCGACGAGGCCAAAGCGGCGATCGAGGCGAAGGGGCACAAGATAGCCGGCTCGGTGTCGAAGAACACGGACTATGTGGTCGCGGGCTCGGACGCCGGCAGCAAGCTCGAAAAGGCGCGCAGCCTTGGCGTCGCGGTGATCGACGAGGCCGAGCTGCAGCGCATCCTCAAGGAACGATGATGGCCAAGCTCAGGAAAGCAGTGTTCCCCGTCGCCGGGTTCGGCAGCCGGTTTCTTCCCGTCACCAAGGCGAGCCCCAAGGAAATGATGCCGATCGTCGACAAGCCGCTCATCCAGTACGCGGTGGAGGAGGCGGCCGCGGCAGGCATCACCGAGATGATCTTCGTCACCGGACGCCACAAGCGCGCGATCGAGGACCATTTCGACAAGGCCTACGAGCTTGAGACCGAGCTCGAGCGGAAAGGCAAGGAGGCGCTGCTCGCGCAGGTGCGCGAGGTGCTGCCCGAAGGCGTGCGCTGCATCTACCTCCGGCAGCCCGAGCCGCTCGGCCTGGGACATGCGGTGCTCTGCGCGCAACCGGTCGTGGGCGAGCATCCTTTCGCGGTGCTGCTCGCCGACGACCTCATGGATTGCAAGCCGCCCGCGATGGCACGCATGGCCGAAGTGTTCGCGCAGGAGGGCTGCTCGCTGCTCGGCGTCGAGGAAGTGCCGCGCGACCAGACCGAGAGCTACGGCATCGTCACCATCGAGCGCATGCAGGGCGATCTCGCGCGCATCCACAGCATCGTCGAGAAGCCGAAGCCCGCCCAGGCGCCTTCCAATCTCGCGGTGATCGGCCGCTACGTGCTCACGCCGCGCGTCTTCGATCTGCTCGGCGAGGTGACGCCCGGCGCGGGCGGCGAAATCCAGCTCACCGACGCGATCTCCAAGCTGCTCGGCCACGAGCGCGTGCTCGCCGTGCGGCTGCCCGGCCGGCGCTTCGACTGCGGCTCGAAGCTCGGCTACCTGCAGGCGACGGTCGAGTACGGCGTGCGCCATTCCGAAGTCGGCGAGGCTTTCGCGCGCTATCTCAAGTCACGCTAGACTCGGCGCCATGGATGTAGCTGGCGCCTGGCGGTTCCTCGAGCAATCCGATCGTGTGGCAAGCGCCGACGATGTGCAGGCGGCGCTGCGGCGCGTGGCGGCGGACATCGAGGCGCGCCTGGCGGGCGCGTATCCGCTCGTGCTGGCGGTGATGGGCGGCGCGGTGGTTTTCGCGGGACAGCTGCTGCCGCTGCTCCATTTCCCGCTCGACTTCGACTACATCCATGCCTCGCGCTACGGCGCGGCAACGCGCGGTGCGGCGATCGACTGGCGGGTCGGCCCGCCGGCGGCCGTGCGCGGGCGCACCGTGCTCGTCGTCGACGACATCCTGGACGGCGGCCACACGATGGCCGCGATCCGCGAGCGGCTGCTCGGCCTCGGCGCGCGGGCTTTCCATTGCGCGGTGCTGGTCGAGAAGATGCTCGGCAAGGAAAAGCCCATCCAGGCGGACTTCGTCGGCTTGCGCATTCCCGATCGCTTCGTCTTCGGCTTCGGCATGGACGCGAAGGGCTACTGGCGGAACCTGCCGGAGATCCGCGCCATGGCGGGCTCCTGAGCGCGTGCTGGCGATCCTCGGCGGCAGCGGGCTCAACCGGCTCGCCAATCTGCGGCTCACCCAGCGCAAGGCGGTCGGCACGCCTTTCGGCGAGCCGTCGGCTGCGCTCTCGCTCGGCGACATCGCCGGCCGCGCGGTCGTTTTTCTGGCGCGCCATGGCGACGGGCATACATTCGCGCCCCACGAGGTGAACTACCGCGCCAACCTCTGGGCGCTGAAGGAAGCGGGCGTGCGCGAAGTGATCTCCGTTGCCACGGTCGGCGGCATCGCGAACGGCGCCGTGCCGGGCGCGCTGCTGGTGCCGCATCAGATCATCGATTACACGTGGGGCCGTCCGGCGACGTATTTCCAGGGACCCGGAGCGCCGGTGAAACACATCGATTTCACAGAGCCCTATTCGCGTGCGCTGCGCGAGAAGCTGCTCGCCGCGGCGCGCGGCTGCGGCGAAGCGGTGCTCGACCGCGGCGTCTACGCGGCGACGCAGGGCCCGCGGCTCGAGACCGCCGCGGAGATCGAGCGTCTCGCGCGAGACGGCGCCGACATCGTCGGCATGACCGCGATGCCCGAAGCGGCGCTGGCGCGCGAGATCGACCTCGAGTATGCCGCCCTGGCGGTGGTCGCCAACTACGCCGCGGGCCGGGGCGACAGCGCGAGCGCGGTGGCGCTCGATCGGATCGAGGCCGTCCTGGAACAAGCGATGAGCCGGGTGCGTCGAATCCTCGAGAAGGTTTGCACATCATGATCCGAGAAGTCCTGCGCATGGGCGATCCGCGCCTGCTCGAGCGTTCCAAGGAACTGAGCAACTTCGGCTCGCCCGAGCTGGGAGAACTCCTGCGAGACATGCGCGACACGATGGCCCATCTCAACGGGGCGGGGCTCGCGGCACCGCAGATTGGCGTGTTGCAGCGCGTGGTGATCTTCGGCGTGCACGCCAATCCGCGCTATCCCGACGTGGACGAAGTGCCCGACACGGTGCTCATCAACCCGCGGCTCGAGCCGCTTGGCCCCGAGATGGAGGAGGGTTGGGAAGGCTGCCTCTCGGTTCCGGGGATGCGCGGCTGGGTGCCACGCTGGAAGCGGCTGCGCTACTCGGGTTACGACGAGCGCGGCCGGCGCTTCGAGCGCGAGGTCGAGGGCTTCCACGCGCGCGTCGTGCAGCACGAGGTCGACCACCTCGACGGCGTGCTTTACCCGATGCGCATCCGCGACCTGCGCAAGTTCGGCTTCAACGAAGTGCTGTTTCCGGGAGAGACGCTGCCGCCGGAAGACTGAGCTCGGCGAGCAGGTCCTGCTCGAGCTGCAGCACCGTCTTCGGCGAAGCGAGCGCCTCGCCGGAGACGAGGAACACGTCCTCGGCCCGGTCGCCCAGCGTGTTGACGCGCGCGGTCTGGAGGCTGACGTGATAGCGCGCGAGGATGCGCGCCATGCCGTAGAGCAGGCCCGGGCGGTCGGTCGCGACGATCGAGAGCACGTGGTAGGCGCCGCGCTCGTCCGGGCGGATGTCGACCACCGGCGAGATCGGGAAATGGCGCACGCGGCGCGACAGGCGGCCGCCGCGCGGCGCGCCGAGCGGCTGGTCGGAGACGAGCTCGTCGGCGAGCTCGGCCTCGATCATCGCGATGCGGTCCTGGTAGTGGGCGTCGCGGCCTTCGCCCATCACCACGAAGGTGTCGAGCGCGTAGCCGCCGCGCGTGGTATGGATCTTCGCCTCGGCGATGTCGAAGCCGGCGCGCTCGAAGTAGCCGCAGATGCGCGCGAACAGGGCCTCGCGGTCGCGCGTATAGATCATCACCTGCAGGCCCTCGCCGAACGGCGCGAGGCGCGCCTTCACGACCGGCTTTTCCGACGCCACCCGGTAATGGAGGTTGCGCGTGTGCCACGCGATCTCCTGCGCATCGTGGCGCAGGAAGTAGGTCGTGTCGAGCTGCGCCCACAGCCGGTCCTTCGCGCCGTCGGACAGGGCATAGAGGCGCAGCAGGCGCGCCGCTTCGCCCTGCTTCTCGGCGAGCGCGATGTCGCGCGCGAACAGCTCGCCGGTCAGGATGCGCCGCGTGGCGCGGAACAGGTCCTCGAGCAGCTTGCCCTTCCAGGCGTTCCACACTTTGGGGCTGGTGCCGCGCACGTCCGCGACGGTGAAGAGATACAGCGCGACGAGGCGCCGCTCGGCACCGACGCGCTCGGCGAACTCGCGCACCACTTCCGGGTCGTAGACATCCTGCTTCTGCGCGACGTGCGACATCGCGAGGTGGTTCTCGACGAGAAAGACCACCAGCTCCGCGTCTTCCTTGGCCAATCCGTGCTGGCGGCAGAAACTGCGCGCGTCTCGCGCGCCGAGCTCCGAGTGGTCGCCGCCGCGGCCCTTGGCGATGTCGTGGTAGAGCGCGGCGACATAGAGCAGCCAGCGCCGCGCGAAGCCGCTCATCAGCTCGCTCGCGAGCGGGAATTCGTGCGCCAGCTCGGGCATGGTGAAGCGGCGCAGGTTGCGGATCACCATCAGGATGTGCTGGTCCACCGTGTAGACGTGGAACAGATCGTGCTGCATCTGGCCGACGATGCTGCCGAACTCCGGCAGATAGCGGCCGAGGATGCCGTACTGGTTCATGCGGCGGAACTCGTGCACGATGCCGTGCGGCTGCTGCAGCATGTGCAGGAAGAGCAGCCGCGCCAACGGATCCTTGCGAAAAGCAGCATTGATGGAGAACCGTGCCCGGTAGAGCGCGCGCAAGGTGCGCGCCGTCATGCCGCGCAGTTCCTGGTGCTGCATCATGAGCAGGAAGCTCTCCAGGATGGCGGTCGGCTCGCGCCGGAAGGTATCCTCGCGCCTGACGTGCAGCAGCTCGCTGCGGATCTCGAAGCGCTCGTTGAGCGCGCGCGGCGCGGTATCGGGGCGCGGCGCCAGCTTCGCCTCCAGGTTCTGCAGCAGGACCGTGTTCAGCTGCGTGACGCCCTTCGCCGTCTGGTAATAGCGCTGCATCATCGCCTCGCTCGCACGGCGGTGCGGCGTATCGGCATGGCCGAGCTGCGCCGCCAGCGCGGTCTGCACGTCGAAAACGATGCGGTCCTCGCGCCGGCCGGCCAGGTAGTGCAGCCGGATGCGGAAATCCTGCAGCAGCGCTTCGTGGCGCGCCAGCTGGTTCGCCTCATCGCGCTCGATCAGCCCGCGGCGCACGAGCTCGCTCCAGCCGCGGCCGAATCCCGCCATGCGGGCGAGCCACTGGATCACCTGCAGGTCGCGCAGGCCGCCGGGCGCCTCTTTCAGGTTCGGCTCGAGCGAATAGGGCGAGTCCTGATGCTTCGCGTGGCGCTGCTCCTGCTCGAGCTTCTTCGCCTTGAAGAAGGCGACCGGGTCGGCGTCGCGCGCAAGGCGGGCTTCCAGGCTGCGGAAAAGCGCCCGCCTGCCGGCGAGGTAGCGGGCTTCGAGGAGCGCGGTGCGCACCGTGATGTCGCTCGCCGCCTCGGCGCAGCCTTCGACGGTGCGCACGCTGTGGCCGATCTCGAGCCCGACGTCCCAGAACTTGCCGATCAGACGCTCGAGCGCGTCGCGCTCCGCCTCGCCCGGCTCGTCGGCGAGCAGCACCAGGATGTCGATGTCCGAATACGGGAAGAGCTCGCCGCGGCCATAGCCGCCGGTCGCGACCAGCGCCGCGCCAGAGGGCACGCCGGCCTCGCTCCACAGCGCCTTGATCGCGCGATCGACGAGCTGCGCGTGCTGGCGCAGCAGCCGGCGCGGCTGGGGACGGCGAAGATACGCCGCCCGCAGCGCCTCGCGCTCGGCCTGGATCGCGCCGCGCGGTCCGGCTGCGCTCAGCGGAACGCTCACTGCGGCGGCGGCTGCACCCCCGCGGAGCGGGTGAGCACCTCGCTGCCGGCTTCGGTGACGGCAACGGTGTGCTCCCACTGCGCGGAGAGGCTGTGATCCCTGGTGACGATCGTCCAGCCGTCGGCGAGCTCGCGGATGCCCGGCTTGCCGGCGTTGATCATCGGCTCGATGGTGAAGGTCATGCCCGGCTCGAGCGTAAGGCCGGTGCCGGGCTTGCCGTAATGCAGGACCTGCGGCTCTTCATGGAACCGCCGGCCGATGCCATGGCCGCAGAACTCGCGCACCACCGAGAAGCCGTGGCTCTCGGCGTGCTGCTGGATCGCCGCACCGATGTCCCCGAGCCGCGCGCCCGGCTTGACCTCGCGGATGCCGCGCCACATGCACTGGAAGGTCACGTCCACCAGGCGGCGCGCCTGGATGCTCGGATAGACGACGTAGAACATGCGGCTGCAGTCGCCGTGGTAGCCGTCCTTGATGACAGTGATGTCGATGTTGAGGATGTCGCCCGGCTTGAGGACGCGCTCGCCCGGCACGCCGTGGCAGACCTGGTGGTTCACCGAGGTGCAGATCGATTTCGGGAACGGCTTGTAGCCCGGCGGCGCGTAATTGAGCGGCGCAGGCACGGTTCCCTGCACATCGACCATGTACTGGTGGCACAGGTCGTTCAGCTTGCCGGTCGTCACGGCGGGCTTCACGTACGGGGTGATGTAATCGAGCACCTCCGAGGCGAGGCGGCCGGCGATGCGCATCCGCTCGAGCTCCTCGGCGGTCTTCAGGACTACGGGCATTAGACTGATTATGCTAGAATTTCGGGCTGGTTCGAGCGATCGCGAGAGCCAAATTTCCCGCCTGGTTCGACTAGGGTGCCCAGATAAGGGTTCTAGAGCGAGGCGGCAGACCCAACCCTAAGGAGAGTTTAGTGTCGGCCACGATGCGCCAAATGCTGGAGGCGGGCGTCCATTTCGGACACCAGACCCGCTACTGGAATCCGAAGATGGCGCCGTTCATCTTCGGTCACCGCAACAAGATCCACATCATCAACCTCGAGAAGACGCTGGCGATGTACCAGGAGGCGCTCAAGTTCGCGCGCCAGCTGGCCGCAAACCGCGGCACTCTGCTTTTCGTCGGCACCAAGCGCCAGGCGCGCGACATCATCCGCGAGGAAGCGCAGCGCAGCCAGATGCCCTTCGTCGACTACCGCTGGCTGGGCGGCATGCTGACCAACTTCAAGACCGTCAAGCAGTCCATCAAGCGGCTGAAGGAGATGGAGCAGATGGCGCAGGAGGGCGGCCTCGAGCGCATGTCGAAGAAGGAGGCGCTCGGCCTGCAGCGCGAGATGCAGAAGCTGCAGCGCTCGCTCGGCGGCATCAAGGAGCTCTCGAGCATCCCCGACGCGCTGTTCGTGATCGACGTGGGCTACCAGAAGGGCGCGGTCGCCGAGGCAGTGAAGCTCGGCGTGCCGGTGATCGGCGTGGTCGACACCAACCATTCGCCCGAAGGGATCGACTACATCATCCCTGGCAACGACGACTCGAGCCGCGCCATCCGCCTCTACGCGCGCGGCATGGCCGACGCGGTGCTCGAAGGACGTACGCAGTCGGTCGAGGAGGTGGCGGCTGCCTCGCGCGACGAATTCGTCGAGGTGGAAGAGGATGAAGCGGCGCAATAGCCTTCCCCGAATCCCGAAAAAAGGGGCTGCGGCCCCTTTTTTTCAACCCGCAAGGAGCACTAGGTAATGGCAGAGATCAGTGCAGGACTGGTGAAGGAGCTCCGCGAGCTCACCGGCCTGGGAATGATGGAGTGCAAGAAGGCGCTCGCCGAGTCCGGCGGCGACCTGCGCAAGGCCGAGGAGCTGCTGCGCATCAAGAGCGGCGCCAAGGCGAGCAAGGCGGCGAGCCGTGTTGCCGCCGAAGGAGTTATCGGAGCTTATGTAACGGCAGATGCGAAAGTCGGCGCGCTGGTCGAGCTCAACTCCGAGACCGACTTCGTCGCCAAGAACGAAGACTTCGTCGCGTTCGCCAAGCAGCTGGCGGAGACCGTCGCGACGCGCAATCCGGCGAACGTGGCAGAGCTGGCCTCGATCGATACCACGGCGGGCAAGGTCGAGGAGAAGCGCCAGGCGCTCGTGCAGAAGATCGGCGAGAACATCGGCATCCGCCGCTTCAAGCGCCTGCAAGCCAAGGGCAAGCTTGCCCTGTACTTGCATGGCAGCAAGATCGGCGTACTGGTGGACTACGAAGGTCCGGAGGAAGTCGGCAAGGACGTCGCCATGCACATCGCGTTCGCCAAGCCGCAGCACATGACGAAGAGCGAGGTGCCGGCGGACATCGTCGCGCGCGAGCGCGAGATCCAGCTCGCCCGCGCGAAGGAATCCGGCAAGCCGGCGGAGATCGCGGCGAAAATGGTGGAAGGCTCGCTCAGCAAGTTCCTCGGCGAGATCTCGCTCATGGGTCAGCCCTTCGTCAAGGACGACAAGCAGACGGTCGAGAAGATGCTGGGCGCCAGGAAAGCGAAGGTGCATGCCTATGCGTTCTTCGTCGTCGGCGAGGGCATCGAAAAAAAGGCCAATGACTTCGCCGCCGAGGTGATGGCGCAAGCCGGAAAGGCGCATTGACACCTAAGTACAAGAGGATCCTCCTGAAGCTGTCAGGGGAGGCCCTGATGGGGGAGGATCCTTTTGGCATCAACCGGCAGACGATCGAGAGCATCGTCGCCGAGGTGGCCGGCGTGTCGCGGCTCGGCGTGGAGATCGGCGTGGTGATCGGCGGCGGAAATATCTTCCGCGGCGTGGCGCCGGGCGCGGCGGGCATGGACCGCGCCACCGCCGACTACATGGGGATGCTGGCCACGGTGATGAACGCGCTCGCGCTGCAGGATGCGATGCGCCAGGCCGGAATTTCCAGTCGCGCCTTGTCCGCCCTGAACATCGAGCAGGTGGTCGAGCCTTACATTCGCGGCAAGGCGATCCGCTATCTCGAAGAGGGCAAGATCGTCATCTTCGCCGCCGGCACCGGCAATCCGTTCTTCACCACCGATACCGCGGCGGCGCTGCGCGGCAGCGAGATGGGCGCGGAGATCGTGCTCAAGGCGACCAAGGTCGACGGCATCTACACCGCCGACCCGCAGCGCGATCCGCGCGCGCAGCGCTTCACGAAGATCAGCTTCGACGAGGCCATCGTGCGCAACCTTAAGGTCATGGACGCGACCGCGCTCACGCTCTGCCGCGATCAGAAGCTGCCGATCAACGTGTTCAGCATCTTCAAGCCCGGCGCGCTGCGCCGGGTGGTGCTCGGCGAGGACGAAGGCACGCTGGTTCACGTATGATTTGCCCCGGAGGCGCGCAATGGTGATCAACGACCTCAAGAAGACCACCGAGCAGAAGATGGACAAGAGCCTGCAGGCGTTCAAGGCCGACCTCGCGAAAGTCCGCACCGGGCGGGCGCACACCGGCCTGCTCGACCACATCCAGGTCGACTACTACGGGACGGCCACGCCGCTCAACCAGGTCGCCAAGGTGACGCTGCTCGATGCGCGCACGATCGGCGTCGCGCCGTTCGAGAAGAAGATGATCCCGGTGGTGGAGAAGGCGATCCGCGACTCGGATCTCGGGCTCAATCCTTCGGCGCAGGGCGATACGGTGCGCGTGCCGATGCCCGCCCTCACCGAGGAGCGGAGGAAGGAATTGATCAAGGTGGTGCGCCACGAGGCCGAGAACGCGCGCGTTGCGGTGCGCAACCTGCGGCGCGACGCGATCCACCATCTCAAGGACGCGCTGAAGAAGCACGAGGTGTCCGAGAACGACGAGCGCCGCGCGCAGGACGACGTGCAGAAGATGACCGACAAGCACATCGCCGACATCGACCGGCTGCTCGCGGACAAGGAGAAGGAGCTGCTCGCCGTATGACGCACACCAGCTCTACGCAGGAGGTTCCTGCGCACGGCGTCGTGCCGCGCCACGTCGCGATCATCATGGACGGCAACGGCCGCTGGGCGCGCCAGCGGCTCCTGCCGCGCATCGCCGGGCACCGGCGCGGCGTCGAAGCGGTGCGCGCCACGGTCGAGAACTGCGCGCAGCGCGGCGTCGAATACCTGACGCTGTTCGCGTTCAGCTCCGAGAACTGGCGCCGCCCGGCCGAGGAAGTGGCGCTGCTCATGCAGCTCTTCCAGGCGGCGCTTTCGAACGAGGTGGAGCGGCTGCACAAGAACGCCATCCGCCTCAAGGTGGTGGGCGACATGCGCCGCTTCGACGCGAAGATCCGCCGGCTGGTCGAGCAGGGTGAGCGCCTCACCGCGCAGAACAAACGCCTCACGCTCACCATCGCGGCGAACTACGGCGGCCGCTGGGACATCCTGCAGGCGATGAATCGCCTGCTCAAGGACAAGCCCGCTGCGGAAACGGTGGATGAGCAGGCGCTCGCGCCGTATCTCGCGATGAGCCACGCGCCGGAGCCGGACCTCTTCATCCGCACGGGCGGCGAGCAGCGCATCAGCAACTTCGTGCTCTGGCAGCTCGCGTACAGCGAGCTGTACTTCACCGATACGCTGTGGCCGGACTTCGACGCCGCCGCGCTCGATCAGGCGATCGCGTCGTACCGCAGCCGCGAGCGCCGCTTCGGCCGCACGAGCGAGCAGGTCGCGGCTTCCGCCCCGGGCCGCGCCGAGGTCGCCTGAGCAGCGCGCTCGCGGCGCGGGTCGCCACCGCGGCCGCGCTCATTGCCGGCCTGCTGGCCGCCCTTTTCTGGCTGCCGAAGCCTCCGCTCGCGGTGCTGGTCGCGCTTCTCGCCGCAGCGGCGGGCCATGAATGGGCGAAGCTGTGCGGACTGCGCGCCGCGCGCGCCATGCTTTTCGCGCTAGCCACGGGCATCGGCAGCCTGGCGCTGTTCTTCGCCGGCGCGGCGCTCCAGCACACGGTGTTCGGCATAGCCGCGGTGTTCTGGCTGCTCGTCGCGCCTTCCTGGCTTGCGCAGGGCTTGCAGGCCGGCTCGCGCGGCGGCCTGCTCGCCGCGGGCCTCATCGTGCTGCTGCCCGCCTCGCTCGCCATGACCTTGCTCGAGGCGCGCGAACTGCTTGCCGTGCTCGTGCTCGTGTGGATCGCCGATAGCGCGGCGTACTTCGTCGGCCGCCGATGGGGACGGCGCAAGCTTGCGCCGTCGATCAGCCCCGGCAAGACCTGGGAAGGCGCGGCCGGCGGGGTGGCCGGGGCGCTCCTCTACGCTATCATCTGCAAGCGGCTCTTCGACGACATCGGCTGGGCGGCGTACCTGGCGGCGGCGGCGCTCTTGGCGGCGCTCAGCATCGTCGGCGACCTGTTCGAATCCGCGGCCAAGCGGCTGGCGGGGGTAAAAGACAGTGGAGCGCTCCTTCCCGGGCACGGCGGCATCCTGGATCGGATCGACAGTGCGACCGCGGTGCTGCCGCTCGCGGCGCTGCTGCTGGCGCTCATGAGAGGAAACGCGTGAGCCTGGCAGTGCTCGGCGCGACGGGCTCGATCGGCACCAGCACACTCGACGTGGCCGCGCGCCACCGCGACCGCTACTCGGTGTTTGCGCTCGGTGCGCATCGCTCCGCCGAGCGCCTGCTCGAGCTCGTGCACGAGCACCGGCCGCGCTACGCCGTGCTCTCCGGGTTGGCGGAGGACGCGGCGCTGCGCAGGCGCTTTGCCGAGCAGGGCTGCGAGCTGCGCTTCGGCGCCGCCGCGCTCGAGGAGCTCGCCGGCGACAGCCGCTGCGAGGTGGTCATGGCCGGCATCGTCGGCGCGGCCGGCCTTGCCTCGACGCTCGCTGCGGTGCAGGCCGGCAAGCGCGTGCTGCTCGCGAACAAGGAGGCGCTCGTCATGGCCGGTGCGCTGGTGATGCGGGCGGCGCGCAGCAGCCGATCAGAGCTGGTCCCGGTGGACAGCGAGCACAACGCGGTATTCCAATGCCTGTCCGACATGAAAGCGGTGCGGCGCATCCTCCTTACGGCCTCCGGCGGCCCGCTGCGCAGCCTGCCGCTCGGTCAGCTCGCCGAGGTGACGCCGGAGCAGGCCTGCGCGCACCCGAACTGGGTGATGGGACGCAAGATCTCGGTCGATTCGGCGACCATGATGAACAAGGGCCTTGAGGTGATCGAGGCGCGCTGGCTGTTCGACATCGCGCCCGAGCGCATCGAGGTGCTGATCCACCCGCAGAGCATCGTGCACTCGCTCGTCGAGTACATCGACGGCTCGGTCATCGCGCAGCTCTCCAACCCCGACATGCGGGTACCGATCGCGCACGCGCTCGCGCATCCCGGGCGCATCGCCTCGGGTGCGCAGCCGCTCGATCTCGCGGCGCTGAAGACGCTGTCCTTCGAGCCGCCCGACCATGAGCGCTTCCCCTGCCTCGCGCTCGCGTACAAGGCGCTCGCCGCCGGCGGCACCGCGCCGGCGATGCTGAATGCCGCGAACGAGGTGGCGGTCGAGGCGTTCCTCGCCGGCCGCCTGCCGTTCACCGGCATCGGCGGCGTAATCGCCCACGTGCTCGAGACTTTCGCGCCGCGGCCGGCGGAAGACCTGCCGTCCATCCTGGCGGCCGACGCCCAGGCGCGGCGGCTTGCCCACGAGCGGATTTTCGCGAGAGCCGCATGAGCTTCCTGCACACCCTGGTCGCCTTCGTCGTCGCGCTCGGCGTGCTGATCGTCGTGCACGAATACGGCCACTACCTCATGGCGCGGCTGTGCGGCGTCAAGGTGCTGCGCTTCTCGGTCGGCTTTGGCCGTCCCCTGTTCCTGAAACGAGTCGGGCCGGACAGGACCGAGTGGGTCGTCGCGGCGATTCCCTTCGGCGGCTACGTGAAGATGCTGGACGAGCGCGAGGCGCCGGTCGCGCCGGGCGAGCTCGGGCGCGCCTTCAACCGCCAGAGCGTCCGGCGGCGCATCCTGATCGTGGTCGCCGGGCCGCTTTTCAACTTCGTGTTCGCGGTGCTCGTCTACGCCGGCCTGTTCATGTACGGGTTGCCGGAGGCGCGGCCGATCATCGGCGCGCCGCCCGCCGGCAGCGCAGCCGCGGCGGCCGGGCTCAAGGCGGGCGACACCGTGCGCGCCGTGGACGGCGAGCCGGTCGCGACCTGGCAGGACCTGCGCTGGCGCGTGCTGCAGCATGCGCTGCAGCGCGAGCCGGCGCGCCTCGAGACGATCGACGAGCGCGGCCACCTCGCCAGCGTGGCGCTCGACCTCGCCGCGTTCTCGCCGGACGACGTTGAGGCCGATGTCCTCGAGCGCGCGGGCCTGCGGCTCTATCGTCCGCGGCTCGACGCCGTGATCGGGCAGGTGGTGCCCGGCAGCCCGGCCGAGCGCGCCGGCCTGCAGCCGGGCGATCGCGTGCTGCGCGCCGACGGCGCACCGATCGACGACTGGGAATCGTTCGTGAACGCGGTGCGCGCGAAGCCGGGCGTGCCCATCTCCCTCGCGGTCGAGAGGGGCGGCGCGCCGCGGGTCGTCGAGGTGACGCCGGACGCGAAGACCCGCCTGATCGGCGCCGCGCCCCATCAGCCGCCCGGCTACGCGCAGAAGATGCTCGTGCGCGTGCAGTACGGGCCGTTCGAAAGCCTGCAGCGTGCGCTCGCCAAGACCTGGGACATCTCGGCCTTCAGCCTCAAGATGCTCGGCCGCATGCTGCTCGGCGAGGTGTCGTGGCGCCATCTTTCGGGGCCCGTGACGATCGCCGATTTCGCCGGCCAGTCGGCGCAGATGGGCTGGATCTCGTACCTCACGTTCCTCGCGCTGATCAGCATCAGCCTCGGGGTGTTGAACCTGCTGCCGATCCCGCTGCTCGACGGCGGACACCTCATGTACTATGCAATCGAGATAGTCAAAGGCAAGCCCGTGTCCGAGCGGTTCATGGAGCTCGGGCAGCGCGTCGGTCTCGCGCTGCTGCTCGTGATGATGGCGTTTGCCTTCTATAACGACCTGAATCGCCTGCTGACCGGTTGATGATCCGTCGAGGTTTGGCCGCGGTGCTCGCCGCGCTTTTGCTGCTGGCGGCCGCGGGCGCCTCGGCGCAGTCTTTCGAGCCGTTCGTCGTGAAGGACATCCGCGTCGAAGGGCTGCAGCGCACCGAGCCCGGCACGGTGTTCAGCTACCTGCCGGTGAAGGTCGGTGAAACCCTCGATCAGGCCAAGGCGCAGCAGGCGCTGCGCGCGCTCTACGCCACCGGTTTCTTCCAGGACGTCCGCCTCGAGGCGGAGAACGGGGTGCTCGTGGTGTTCGTGCAGGAGCGTCCGGCGATCGCCTCGATCGACTTCTCCGGCATGAAGGAGCTCGACGCCGACAACGTGCGCAAGATCCTGCGCGAGCTCGGCATGGCCGAAGGGCGCATCTTCGACCGGGCGCTGCTCGAGTCGACCCAGCTCGAGATCAAGCGCCAGTACCTCTCGCGCGGCATGTACGCGGCCGACGTGCAGACCACGGTCACGCCGCTCGAGCGCAACCGCGTCGGCATCAACATCGCCGTGACCGAAGGCGAGGTGGCCAAGATCCGCGGCATCAACCTGGTGGGCGTGAGCGCCTTCAAGGCGAGCGACCTGCTCGGCGAGTTCGTCCTGCGCACGCCCGGCTGGCTCACCTGGTACACGAAGAACGACCGCTATTCGCGCGAGAAGCTGGCCGCCGACCTCGAGACGCTGCGCTCCTACTACCAGAACCGCGGCTACCTCGACTTCAGCATCGAGTCGACGCAGGTGTCGTTCACGGCCGACCGGCGCGACGTGTACCTCACCGTCAACGTGGTCGAGGGCGAGAAATACACGGTATCGAAGGTCGAGATCTCGGGCCACACCGTCGTGTCGCGCGCGGAGCTGGAGAAGCTGGTGCAGCTCAAGCCCGGCGACGTGTTCTCGCGCGAGAAGCTCGCCGCGAGCACCAAGGCGATCTCGGACCGCCTGGGCAACGACGGCTACGCGTTCGCCAACGCCAACGCCATTCCCGAAGTCGACAAGGAGAAGCGCAGCGTCGCGTTCAACCTGGTCGTCGATCCCGGGCGCCGCGTGTACGTGCGGCGCATCGAGGTCGCCGGCAACAACAAGACGCGCGACGAGGTGGTGCGCCGCGAGATGCGCCAGCTCGAGGGCGCCTACTACGACGCGTCGAAGATCCAGCTGTCGCGGCGGCGCATCGACCGCACGCAGTATTTCAGCGAGGTCAACGTCGAGACCCAGCCGGTGGAAGGCAACCCCGACCAGGTCGACGTGCTCTACACGGTCAAGGAGAAACCGACCGGGGCGCTGCTCTTCGGCATCGGCTTCTCGAGCGTGGAAAAGCTGGCGCTCTCCGCCTCGCTCACTCAGTCGAACATCTTCGGCACCGGGAAGTTCCTGTCGTTCAACGTCAACAGCGGCAGCGTGAACAAGGTGTACTCGCTGTCCTACCTGAACCCCTATTACACGATCGACGGCGTGAGCCAGGGCTTCGACATCTACCGGCGCAAGACCGACGCCTCGGCGCTCGCGGTCGGCCCGTACGCCACCGACTCGTGGGGCGGCGGCATCAAGTTCGGCTATCCGACCTCGGAAGTGATGCGCTACGACTTCGGGCTGACCGCCGAGACGGTGAAGCTGACCACGTTCGACACCAGCCCGCTTGCCTACCTCAACTTCGTCAGGGACTTCGGCAACAACTACACCTACGGGGCGCTGACCGCGGGCGTCTCGCGCGACACCCGCGACAGCCTGATCATCACGACCGCGGGCAGCCTGATGCGCCTGTCGAGCGAGTTCGCGCAGGGCGACCTCGAGTACGTGCGCCTGCGCTACCAGCAGCAGTATTACCGTCCGATCACGCGGCGCACGACGTTCATGCTCGGCGGCGAGATCGGCCTCGCCGGCGGCCTCGGCGGCCGGCCGCTGCCGTTCTTCAAGAACTTCTACGCCGGCGGCCCGGACTCGGTGCGCGGCTATCGCCCGTTCTCGCTCGGTCCGAAGGACGAGCTTGGCAACGCGCTCGGCGGCAACCGCACGCTCACGGGCAGCGCGCAGCTGCTCTTCCCGATGCCCGGCGCCGGGCAGGACCCGTCGCTGCGCCTCGCCTGGTTCCTGGACGCGGGCAACGTGTTCGACCAGACCTACGATCTGCACGAGCTGCGCTACTCGACCGGCCTCGCGTTCTTCTGGTCCTCGCCGTTCGGGCCGCTCAAGCTTTCCTTCGCCCAGCCGATCCACGCGAGGAGCACGGACAGCATCCAGCGGCTACAATTCACGTTCGGCACCGGCTTCTAGACGAACGACAATGCTCAAGCTTGCACCCCTTGCCGTCGTCCTCGCGCTCGCCTCGCTCGGCGTCGCAGCGCAGGAGCGGCCCGCGACCGCAGCGACGATCAATGCCCGTATCGCCTTCGTCAGCACCGAGCGCATCCTGCGCGA
>CAYZFN010000224.1:0-58855 GCA_964477695.1 uncultured Enterobacteriaceae bacterium
GTTCCGCGAGTACGGCGCCGCGAACGCGGACACGATCCTCAGCTTCGCCTCGAACTGGGACGACATCCAGCTCGACGGCAGCGCCTTCTCGGCCGCCGGAGCGGCTGGACGCTTCTCCGCGAACGATCCGCGCTTCTACGCGGCTGCTGGCGCGTCTGGCGGGCATGATTCCGACGACCGCTTGGTCTACAACACGTCGACCGGGCAGCTCTATTACGACGATGACGGCTCGGGCGCGCATGCCCCGCAGCTCGTCGCTACGTTGGATGGGGGAGCGACGCTCGCGGCGAGCGATATCAGCGTGATCTAGTCGACGCGCAGCTCGGCCGTGCCCAGGTTCTCGACCGAGAACTGGACGAGGTCGCCCGGCTTCACCGTCTTGCTGGTGATGATGCTGCCGGTGATGACGACGTCGCGGAAGACGAGGCCGCGGCCTTGAGCGGCAAGGTGGTTGGCCAGCCAGGCGACCGCGTCGAGCGGATGGCCCATGGCGGCCGCGCCGACGCCCTCGCCCACCGTCTCGCCGTTGATCTTCGCCACGCCGCGCAGCTTGGCGAGGTCGAGCGTCTTCCAATCGGTGATGGGAGTTCCAAGCACCGCGCCTTCGCTCCAGGCGTTGTCGGCGATGAGCTCGTAGGGATGCTTGGCGAGCTCGGCGTAGTTCGCCTGGCGGTCGTCGGCGAGCTCGACGGCCGGCATCGCGGCCCGTACCGAAGCGGCGATGCGGCTGCGCGAGAAGGGCGCGTCGGCCGCCGGCAGGTCGACCGCGAGCTGCACGGCGATCTCGAACTCGACGATCAGGCGCACGTAGTCCGAAGCGCGCACCCGGGCGGGGCTCGGGTGCAGGGTCGACTCGAGCAGCACGCCTGCCTGCGGCGCGTCGACGCCCACGAAGCGCTGCATGTCCTTGGAGGCCAGCGCGATCTTGTAGCCGGCGATCGCCCCCAGGGCATGCGCGCGCAGGGCGACGAACGCATCCTGGATGGCGTAGGCGTCGTCGGGGGTGCGCGGGGCGAGGTCCGCGGGAAGCGGCGCGAAGGGCTCGCGCGCCTGGTGCGCCTGGAGAAGCCGGCTCGCCGCCTGATGGATGGCCAGCGTCACGCGGCCCATTCTAGGACCGTCCGAAGGAACTAGGCGGCGCGAGATCAAAGATGCTGCAGTGCGCTTACCTTCCCGGATGCCATGTGCGGTATCGCCGGATACTTCGCCCTCGAGCCGCGCCGCCTGCCCGGCCGGGAGGTGCTCGAGCGCATGGTCGATGCGGTGCGCCACCGCGGCCCGGACGATTCCGGCGTCTACCTGGACGCCCGCGCCGGCCTCGGCCACCGGCGCCTGTCGATCATCGACCTCTCGGGCGGCCACCAGCCCCTCGCCAGCCGCGACCGGACGCTATGGGTGACGTTCAACGGCGAGATCTTCAACTATGTCGAGCTCGGCGAGGCGCTGGCGAAGCGCGGCCACGCGTTCCGCACGAAGAGCGATACCGAAGTGATCCTGCACGCGTACGCCGAGCACGGGCCGTCGTGCGTCGAGCACTTCAACGGCGACTTCGCCTACGCCCTCTGGGACCGCCAGCGCGAGCGGCTGGTGCTCGCCCGCGACCGCATGGGCGTGCGGCCGCTCTACTACACGCAGAAGGACGGCGTCCTGGTCTTCGCCTCCGAGATCAAGGCCCTCCTCGCCTACCCCGGCCTGCGCGCCGAGCTCGATCCGCTCGCGCTCGACCAGTGCTTCACGTTCTGGGCGCCGCTCGCGCCGCGCACCGCGTTCAAGGACATCCTCGAGCTGCCGCCCGGGCACCAGCTCATCGCACAAAACGGCAGCGTGCGCGTGCAACCGTACTGGCGCCTGAGCTTTCCCAAGCACGATGGACGGGCGAATGAAGCCGAGGCGATGGAGGAGGTGGAGGCGTTGCTCGACGATGCGACGCGCATCCGCCTGCGCGCCGACGTGCCGGTGGGCGCCTATCTCTCCGGCGGCTTCGATTCGTCGGTCACAACGGCGCTCGCACGGCGGCACAACGGCGCAAAGCTGCGCACCTTCTCGCTCGAATTCGAGTCGCCCGAGCTGAACGAGGCGCCCTGGCAGCGCACGCTGGTGCAGGCGCTGCGCACCGAGCATTCGGCGCTGCATTGCAAGGGCGCCGACATCGCCGAGCACTTTCCCGAGGTCATCCGCCATACCGAGCGGCCGGTCGTGCGCTCGGCGCCCGCCGCACTCTATCTCCTCGCGCGCCAGGTGCGCGACCACGGCTTCAAGGTGGTCCTGACCGGCGAAGGCGCCGACGAGGTCTTCGGCGGCTACGACATCTTCAAGGAAGCGAAGGTGCGGCGCTTCTGGGCGCGCCAGCCGCGCTCGAAGTGGCGGCCCCTGCTCCTGCGCCGGCTCTATCCGTACCTGGGCGGCCTGCAATCGCAGCCGCCGGGGTACCTGGAGGCGTTCTTCCGCATCGGCCTCGATCGCGCCGACGACCCGCTCTTCTCGCACCTGCCGCGCTTCGTGCTCACGCGGCGCATCGGCCAGTTCTATTCCGGCGAGCTGCGGCGCGCGATCAACGGCTACGAGCCGCTGGAAGAGCTGCGTTCGAGCCTGCCGGCCGAGTTCGGCTCGTGGCATCCGCTCGAGCGGGCGCAATACCTGGAGACGGCCTGCCTCCTGCCCGGCTACATCCTCTCCTCGCAGGGCGACCGCGTGGCCATGGCGCACGCCGTCGAAGGCCGCTTCCCGTTCCTCGACCACCGCGTGGTCGAGCTCGGCGCGCGCCTCGCGCCGAGCCTCAAGCTCAAGGGGCTGCGCGAGAAGCACGTGCTGCGCCGTGCGCTGGGTCGCTACCTGCCCGGCGAGATCGCCGAGCGGCCCAAGCAACCCTACCGCGCGCCCGACAGCGAGAGCTTCCTGCACGCCGGCGCGCCGGACTACGTGCGCGCCCTGCTCTCGCCCGAGGCCATCGCCCGGGCGGGCTATTTCGAGCCGCGCGCCGTGGGCCACTTGGTGGCCAAGTGCACCCGGCCGCACGGCGCCGTGTCTGCGGGCGACAACATGGCCTTCATGGCGCTCCTCTCGACCCAGCTCCTGCATTCGCACTTCATCGCCGCTCTGCTCTGAAAGTACTCTGAAAGGCGCTGCGCGACGTGAATCCGGTGTCACGAAGCTCCGCTATCGTTTCCTTCGCTTCGTAACTCCGATCGCTCATGACCCACGACATCAGCCTGGCCGTACGCCGTTTCATCGCCGAGAACTTCCTGTTTCGCGACGAGGCCGACGCGATCGCGCACGACGCGTCGCTGCTCGACGCAGGCATCATCGACTCCACGGGCGTGCTCGAGCTCGTGTGCTTTCTCGAAACCACGTTCGGCATCCAGGTCGCCGACGAGGACATGCTGCCGGACAACCTCGACTCGATCCGGGCCATCAGCAACTACGTCAGCCGCAAGCTGAGCGAGCGCCGCATCGAGCTCGTCGCCTGAGGCGCCGTGCGCGTCGAACGGTTCCTGTGGAACGCGGCGCAACGCTTCCCCGATAAGGCGGCGATCGTCTCGGGCGATGCGCGCCTCACTTACGCCGAGCTGGCGAGCCGCGCCGCCGGCCTGGCGCGCGAGCTCAAGCGGCTCGGCCTGCGCCGCGGCGAGCGCGTGGTCATCTTGCTGCAGAACTCGCCCGAGGCGGTGATCAGCGTCTTCGGCACGCTCGCCGCCGGCGGCGTTTTCAGCTTGATCAACCCGAGCACCAAGGCGGAAAAGCTCGCCTACATCCTGAACAACGCGCGCGCTTCGGCGATCATCACCGAGCCGCGCCTTGCCGCCGTGGCGAACGAGGCGGCCTCGCGCGCGCCCTCCGTCACGATGCAGCTCGTGACGCCGCTCGAGCTCGAAGATGGCGCAAGGCCGGAAGGCGGCATCGATCTCGACCTGGCGATGATCATCTACACCTCGGGCTCGACCGGCTTCCCGAAGGGCGTGATGATGACGCACGCCAACATCGTCGCGGCCGCCACCTCGATCACGACCTATCTCGAGAGCCGCGCCGACGACGTCGTGCTCTCGGTGCTGCCGATGGCGTTCGACTACGGCCTGTACCAGGCGCTCATGTGCGCCAAGCTCGGCGCCACGCTGGTGCTGGAGAAATCCTTCACCTACCCCGCCGTGGTGCTCGAGCGCCTGCGCGCGGAAAAGGTGACCGGCTTCCCGCTCGTGCCGACCCTCGCCGCGATGCTCCTGCAGATGAAGCAGCTACAGCCCGGCATGTTCCCGGACCTGCGCTACCTTACCAACACCGCCGCGGCGCTGCCGCCGGCGCACATCCTGCGCCTGAGCGAGCTGTTCCCGCAGGCCAGGCTCTACTCCATGTACGGCGTCACGGAGTGCAAGCGCTGCACGTACCTGCCGCCCGAGCAGCTGGCGACGCGGCCGGCCTCGGTGGGCAGGCCGATTCCCGGCAGCGAAGCCTGGATCGTCGACGAAGCGGGCGAGCGCGTGCCGCCCGGCACCGTGGGCGAGCTGGTCATCCGCGGCGCGCACGTGATGAAGGGCTACTGGGAGAACGAAGAGGCGACGCGTCACGCGCTGCGTGCCGGCCCGTACCCCTGGGAAAACGTGCTGCACACCGGCGACCTGTTCCGCGCCGACGAGGAGGGCTACCTCTACTTCGTCGCGCGCAAGGACGACATCATCAAGACGCGCGGCGAGAAAGTGAGCCCGCGCGAGGTGGAGAACTGCCTCTACGAGCTGGCCGGGGTGCGCGAGGCGGCGGTGATCGGCGTTCCCGACCCGCTGCTCGGCAATGCCGTCAAGGCGGTGCTGGCGGTCGATCCCGAAAGCGGCCTGAACGAGCGCGAGGTGATCCGCCATTGCGCCGCGCGCCTGGAGGATTTCATGGTACCGAAGCACGTCGAGTTCCGCGGCGAGCTGCCGAAGAGCGAGAACGGCAAGATCGCGCGCCGCCAGATTGCCGAGGAGGCTTTGACATGAGCGCCCCGGTGCAAGCGGCCTTCGACGCGGCGGCGCTCGCCATCGATCCGGCGCTCGAGGCCGAGCGCATCTGCGCCTCGTTGCGCGGCCAGGTGCTGAAGCAGCTGCGCCGGCGCGGCGTCGTGCTCGGCCTCTCGGGCGGCGTCGATTCGAGCGTCGTCGCGGCGCTCTGCGTGCGCGCCTTCGGCGCCTCCGCGGTGTTCGGCGTGCTGATGCCGGAGCAGGACTCCGACCCCGACAGCCTGCGCCTGGGCCGCACCGTGGCGAGCTGGCTCGGCGTCGACCTCGCGCTCGAGGACATCACGCCGATGCTGGTCGCGGCCGGGTGCTACCGGCGGCGCGACGACTTCATCCGCCGCGTGTTCCCCGAATACGGGCCGGGCTGGCGCTCGAAGATCGTGCTGCGCAAGGCCAACGGCACCGCCGGCTACAACGTCTTCCATCTCGTCGTGCGCGGCCCGCACGGCGAGCAGAAGGAAGCGCGCATGCCGCCCGAGGTCTACCTCGGCGTGGTGGCGACGACCAACATGAAGCAGCGCACGCGCAAGCAGCTCGAGTACTACCACGCCGACCGGCTGAACTACGCCGTGGCCGGCACGCCGAACCGCCTCGAGTACGACCAGGGCTTCTTCGTCAAGAACGGCGACGGCGCGGCCGACGTGAAGCCGATCGCGCATCTTTACAAGTCGCAGGTGTACCAGCTCGCCGCCCACCTCGGCGTGCCCCAGGAGATCCGCACCCGCCCGCCGACCACCGACACCTATTCGCTGTCGCAGACCCAGGAAGAGTTCTTCTTCGGCATCCCCCTGCGCACGCTGGATGCGTGCATGTACGCGCTCGACCACCACATCCCGCCCGAGACCGTCGCCCCCGTGGTCGGACTTTCCCCCGAGCAGGTGAACGAGGTTTATCGCGACATTGCCGGGCGGCGGCGCACGACGCGTTATCAGCACGAGGCACCGCTCCTCGTCGATGCGCGCGGCAGCTAAGGAAAAAGCGCGCACGGTGTGGGCGCAGGTGGGCGATGCGCCGAGCCTTGAGCTGCACCATACGTCGTGGTGGCGCCACATCCGCCGCGACTACCGCCGCTACGCGATGACCGGCGACGCGCCGCTGCGCACGGTCTTCCTGTCCCAGGGCTTCTGGGCGAGCTGCATCTACCGGCTATGCCGCGCCATGCTGCACGGGGCGCGGCCGCGCTTCCTGCGCATCGGGCTGCGCCCGCTCGCCGCGATGCTGCAGACGCTGGCCGAGATCGTGACCGGGATCTCCCTTCCTGCGGACTGCGAGATCGGCGAGGGGCTGTACATCGGGCACTTCGGCGGTATCGTGCTCTGCGGCGCCGTGCGCATTGGGCACAACTGCAACATCGCGCAGAATGTCACGCTCGGCACCCTCGGCAACGGCAAGGGAGGCGCGCCGACGATCGGCAACCGCGTGTTCATCGGCGCGCATTCCGTGCTGGTCGGCGATGTCACCGTGGGCGACGACGCGATGATCTGCGCGGGGTCGGTGGTGAACCGCCCGGTGCCGGCGCGTGCCGTCGTGCTCGGCAACCCGGCGCGCGTCATCTCGTACGACGGCAGCTTCGACTACGTGCTCTACGACGGCATGGACGTCGACCCGGCGCGCCGCGCGTCCCTCGATGCGCGCCGGCTCTAGAGGGTCAGCGCCCAGCCGACCAGGCCGAGCAGGAGCAGCAGGCCGATCACCGCCGCGGTGATCTCCTGGCGCAGCCGGCGGTCCTCGGCATCGGTCGGAGAGCGCGCGAAGCGGCGATAGGCCGCCGCGGCGTTCTGGCTACCGAGCCGGTCGACCGTCGCGAGGATGCGTCCGAGCTTGAACATGGCGCGCAGGCTCACGCGACTCCTCGGTCGGGCAGCGTCAGGCGGAAGGTCGCGCCCTTGCCCGGCGCCGACTCGGCGATGATCCGCCCGCCGTGGCGGCGCACGATGCGTTGCACGATCGCCAGGCCGATGCCGTGCCCCTCGAAGTCCGCCGCCGAGGCGAGGCGCTGGAAGGCATTGAACAGGCGCGCGGCATCGCGCATGTCGAAGCCCACGCCGTTGTCGCGCACGGTGTACTCGACCCCTTCGCCGCGCCGCTCGCCGCTGATCTCGACCAGCGGCGCCGCGCTGTGGCGCGAGTACTTGAGCGCGTTTTCGATGAGATTGGTCCACACCTGCCGCAGCAGCACGGGGTCGCCGTGCGCCTTGGGCAGGTTGCCGACCTTCACCGCCCCGCCCGCCGGCACGGCGAGCGAGAGCTCGGCGAGCACGTCGGCCACCTGGTGCGCGACGTCGACTTCGGCGAGCCGCAAGGCGCCGCGGCCGCTCTCGGCGAGGCGGCGCAGCGACTCGATGATCTGGTTCATGCGCGCCGCGTTGGCGTCGATCTCGCGCGCGCAGGTCTGCGCGAGGCTATCCATCGTGTCGACCTGCTCGAGCAGCAGGTCGGCGAAGCCGGCGATCGCGGCGATCGGCTGGCGCAGATCGTGGGAAAGCGAATAGTTGTAGCTCTCGAGCTCGCGGTTGGCCTCCTCGAGCTCGCGCAGGGTGCGCTCGGCTTCCTTGTGGCGGGTGACGTCCACCCAGGTGCACACCCGATAGCGCTCGCCATCGAGGGATACCGCGCGCGCCGACACCAGCACGTCCACGCGCCGCCCGTCACCCCGCTCGATGCGCGCCGGGTGGCTTTCGCCGTCCGCGCCGTTCTCGGGCAGCCCGAATTCCGCGGCCGGGCGGCCGAGCACCTCGGCGCTGCGCCGGCCGATCAGCCGCTCCCAGCTCGGATTGACTTCGATCAACGCGCCGCGCGCATCGCTCAGCGCGGTTGCGGCGCCGCTCGCCTCGAAGAGCAGCGCGTATTTGCCGCGCTGCACGTGCGCGGGCCGCCACAGCGCCTGCAGGCGCAGCACGGCGCGCCGCAGCAGCGTGGGAATCATCGGCACCGCGCCAGGGGTGAGGACCAGCACGGGCTCAACGATAGGGTGAGCATCATCGCTTTAGTTCGATCGTCTGCAAGGCTTTGTCATCGACTGTCAACGCACGGGCGGCAAAGCGTGCATTTTGCCTCGTCGCGGACAGCGTCCTACTTGCCAGCGAAATGGCGCTCCATGCGGCTATGGCTCGCGTCCAGGACCCGCAGGGCCTGGTTGATGCGCGCCTCGAGCGCCGCGCAATCGGCCTCGCCTGCGCTGCGCTCGAGCGCACTGCATTCGCCCGACAGGCGCTCGGCGCCCATCGAGCCGCTGCTGCCCTTCAGGCGATGCGCCTCGCGTGCCAGGCGCCCCCGGTCGCCCTCGCGCGCGCAGCCGCGCATGCGCTCGAGCGCAGCGCGCGCTTCGCGGGTGAACGACTCGAGCAGGCCGGCCATGAAGCGCTTGCCGGAGCGCGCCTCGACCGCGAGCAGCTCGTCGAGGGTCTGCAGGTTGAGCAATTCTTCAGGCATCGACGTCTTCCTCGAGGCAGGGCAGCTCGACCACGATGCGAGTGCCCTTATGCGGGCGCTGCTCCAGCGACAGCGTGCCGTCGCAACGCTTGATGATCGCCTGCGCGACGAGCAGGCCGAGGTCGCCGCCCAGCGCGGCGTGCGGGCCGTCGTCGGCGACGGTTACGGCCGCGCGGCGCCCGCGCACGGCAAGAGCCACGCGTACTGTGCTTCCGGCCGGCGAGCGGTCGATCGCCCCGGCGATGAGCTGGGCGATCGCCTGGCGCAACCGCTTCGCGTCGGCCTTGACGCGCGCGCGCGCCGTGGCGCTCGCTACCTCGAGCCGCACGCCTGCCTCGCCGCTCGGCGCCAACTCGGCGAGCAGCCCTGCGAGGAGCGGCTCGAGCTCAAGCGGCGTGGCGCAAAGCAGCGTCCCATCGGCTTGCAGCCGCTCCATGTCGAGCCACTGCTCCACGACCGCGGCGAGGCGGCCCGCGTTCTCGAGCGCGAGCGCGACCAGCGACTCGGGCGTGCCGGCGGCGCCGGCGAGCGTCTCTTCCTTCAGCAGCTCGAGTGCCGCGATGATCGAGGCGAGGGGCGTGCGGAGCGCGTGGTTCGCCGCGGCAAGGCGCTCCCGCTCGCCGACGGTGGCCGCGAAACCCGCCTGGCCGTCCGACGTGCTCAGCACGTAGCCGACGCTTTGGCCGGCCGGATCGCGGTCGGCTACCGCGGTGACCTGGACGAATTTCCTGCTGCCGTCCTTGTGCCGCAGGACGTACTGACGCGGCCCGGTCCCGCCCTGCTCGGCTTCCGCGACGTGGCGCGGAACGACGCGCATCGTCGCCGTGTCGACCAGCTCGGCGATATCGCAGCCATGCAGGGTATCGGGCGCATGGCCGAGCAATTCGTGGCAACGGCGGTTCGCGAAGCGCACGCGCAGGCTCTTGTCGACGTAGACCAGCGTCGCGCCGGCCTGCTGCGCGATGCGGCGGATCGTGTCGTCCTTAACGGCCATGGCCGCGGCTCCCGAGCACGCGATCGATGGTCTGGACGAGCGCGCGCGGCCGGAACGGCTTGATCAGGACCTCGCTCACGCCGAGGGTTTCGCGCTCCTCGCCGAGCTCCATCTCGGCGGCGGCGGTGAGAAATACGACCGGCACGTCGCGCAGCTCGGCGGTGGCGCGCATGGCGCGCAGGACCGCCACGCCGTTCATGCCCGGCAGGTCGACGTCGAGCAGCACGAGGTGCGGCGCCGCTTCGCGGGCCGCGTCGAGCGCCCGCGCCCCATCGGCGACCGTCTGCACCGCATAGCCGCCGATCTGCTCCAGGACGACGCGCACCAGCCGCTGCAGGCTGGCGTCGTCCTCCACGTGCAGTATCTTTCGGCGGGGCTCGCTCATCGCGCTCTGCGCAAGGGGCCTGCGCTCGGTAGAATGCTTTCCCGGAGGCGATGGTGGGACAAAGAGAAGCGAGACCGGCGCCGGGGGCGCCGCGCATTGCCGTGCTGGAAGACGACGCGTCGCAAGCC
Organism: uncultured Enterobacteriaceae bacterium; assembly: GCA_964477695.1. Classification (GTDB taxonomy): domain Bacteria; phylum Pseudomonadota; class Gammaproteobacteria; order Burkholderiales; family SG8-39; genus SCGC-AG-212-J23. Next base: position 9,925 of record CAYZFN010000224.1, read on the forward strand.
AAGCTGCTCGAGCACTGGATCGTCTCCCAGGGCTACCTGTGCCGCACCTTCGCACGCGGGCAGGACATCCTGCAGGCGCTCCTGCACGACACCTACGACCTGGCCGTGCTCGACTGGCGGGTGCCCGACCTGAGCGGCGAAGAGGTGCTGCGCACCCTGCGCAAGTCGCTGCGCCAGCCGCTTCCGGTGCTCTTCACCACGGCGCGCGACCGCGAGGAAGACATCGTCCACGCCCTTAAGAGCGGCGCCGACGACTACCTCGTCAAGCCGCTGCGCCGGATGGAGTTCCTCGCCCGCCTGGAGGCGCTGCTTCGGCGCTTCCACGGCCCGGCGCGCGAGCCGAACCAGCCGATCGAGGCGGAGCCCTTCCGCATCGATCCGCAGGGCCGCACCGTGCACAAGGGCGGCGTCATGGTCGAGCTCACCCAGAAGGAGTTCGAGATGGCGGTGCTGCTGTTCCGCAACGTCGGACGGCTGCTCTCGCGCTCCTACCTGCTCGACACGGTCTGGGGCATCAGCGCCGAGGTCAGCACGCGTACCGTCGACACGCACGCGAGCCAGCTGCGCAGCAAGCTCGGGCTCTATCCCGACCAGGGCTGGCGCCTGAGCGCCGTGTACCAGCATGGCTATCGGCTGGAGCGGATCGCGGCGCAGCCCGAGGCCAAGGGCAAAGCCTCCTAAGCGGCTCATTTCGCCTCCGGCATGCAAAGCTCGACCAGCCGGCGGGCAATCGCCTGCGGCGGCATCACGTCGTGCACCGCATTGAGCGCGATCGCACGCTTCGGCATCCCGAACACGACGCAGCTCGCCTCGTCCTGCGCGATGTTGTGCGCGCCCTTGCCGCGCAGCTCGACCATGGCTTCGGCGCCGTCGCCGCCCATGCCCGACATCAGCACCGCGATGCAGTGCCGTCCGGCCGCCTCGGAAGCCGAGCGGAACAGCGTATCGATCGAGGGCCGGTGGCGGTTCACCGGCGGATCCTGCGACAGGCGCGTCTCCAGCCGTCCGGAACGCGAGGCGACCGTCATGTGGAGCCCGCCGGGCGCGATGTAGGCCTGGCTCGGCTGCAGCGCGTCGCCATGCACGCCTTCCTTGACGCCGATGGCGCACAGGCTGTTCAGCCGCTGCGCGAAGCTGCGGGTGAAGCCCGCGGGCATGTGCTGCACGATCAGGATCGGCGGCATGCCGCGTGGCAGCGGCACGAGCAGCTCGCGCAACGCTTCCACGCCGCCGGTCGATGCGCCGACGACGATGAACTTGCTGGCGATCGCGCGTCCGGCGGCGAGCCGCGGCACGGCGGCGCCCGACGGGCGCGCGGGCTTCGGCGCAAGGCGCGCCCCGGCCGCCGCGCGCAGCTTCTCGGCCACCTCTTCGGCGTACGCGTTGATTTCCTGCTCGCTGGTCAGCACCGGCTTGGTCACGAAGTCGACCGCGCCGAGCTCGAGCGCGCGCAGCGTAACGTCCGCGCCATGGGCCGTGAGCGAGGACACCATGACCACCGGGACCGGCCGCGACGCCATGAGGCGCGGCAGGAACTCCAGGCCGTTCATGCGCGGCATCTCGACGTCGAGCGTGATCACGTCGGGGCTCACACGGCGCAGGTGCTCCATCGCCACGACCGGGTCGCTCGCCACCGCGGCGACCGTCATGTCGGGCTGCGCGTTGATGATGCGGCTCATGATGCCGCGCATCACCGCCGAGTCGTCGATCACGAGCACGCGGATCATTTGCGCTTCCTGAAGATCTCGATCTCGCCCGCCCCGCCGCGCTGCAGCTTGGCGAGGTAGTCGCGCTCCTCGCGGCGCAGGCCGTCGTCGCGCAGCGCCTGCAGGCGCTTGACCAGCGCACGCCCGCTCTGCGGGAAGAACGCCACCTTGCGCGGGTAGAGATCTTCCAGGTCCTGCGCCGCCACCGGAATGCGCTCCTCGGCGAGAAATTCGAGCACGAACGCGGCGTTGCGGCTGCCGATGTTCAGGGTCTCCATGCCCTCGAGCACGTTGGCGCCGCCGAACACCTTGGCCACCAGGCTGCCGCGCTCCGCGCCGCACTTGAGCATGCGGTTGATCAGGACCTCCATGGCATAGATGCCAAGCCGCGCCGAATCGCCCGCGCCGGGCAGCATGAAGTGATTCATGCCGCCGATGCGCCGGCGGGTGTCCCACAGGCAGGCGGAGACGCACGAGCCGAGCACCGTCACCATCGCGAGGTCGCTCGGCGTCGCGAAGAATTCCCCCGGCGGCACCTTGACGACGTCGCGCTGGAGGGTCTTGTCGAAGTAGCGGCTGACGGGCTCTTCCATCGCGCTAGCGCCTCGTGTAGGCCGTCTTGCCGTGCGGACGAAAAGCGGGATGACCGGCCGCGCAGCTCTCGGAGTGGCCGAGAAAGAGCAGCGCCCCGGGCACCAGCACGTCGGCCAGCCGCTCGAGCAGCCGCTGCTGCGACGCGCGGTCGAAGTAGATCAGCACGTTGCGGCAGAAGACGGCGTCGAAGCGCTCGCCGCCCGCCCAGTGCGGCGCGAGCAGGTTGCGGAACTCGAAGCTCACCATGGCGCGCACCTCGGGGCGCAGCAGTGCGAGGCCGTCGTTGCGCCCGGTGCCCTTCAGGAAATGCGGCTGCATGCGCTTGAAGCCGGCGCGCTCGAGCAGATCCGTCTTGTACACGCCCCGCTGCGCGGTGGCGAGCGCTTCGGTGTCCACGTCGCTCGCGAGGATGCGCGCCGTGCAACCCGCCTCGCGCAGCGTGATCGCGGCCGAGTACGGTTCCTCGCCGGTCGAGCAGGCGCTGCTCCAGACGCGCAGCGGCGCGCGCCCCCGTGCGTGCTCGAGCAGCATCTCGAAATGATGCGGCTCGCGGAAAAACGCCGTCAGGTTGGTGGTGAGGGCGTTGATGAAGCGCTCGCGCTCCTCGGAATCGGGCTGCTCCACCCAGTCGAGGTAGTCGCGAAAGCTGCGCCGCCCGGTAGCGCGCAGCCGCCGGGAGAGCCGGTTGTAGACCATGTTCTCCTTGCGCTCGTGCAGCGAGATCCCGGCGTAGGCCAGGATCAGCTCGCGCACCCGCCGGAAGTCCTGGTGCGTGAAGGAGAAATCGTGTTCCAAGGCTTGCATGGCGGGGGCGCTCGGCGTCCGGGGCACGGACGCCGTCGCCTAGAACTCCTGCCAGCCTTCTTCGGCGTGGCCGTTGCCCTTGCGTTTGCCTGCCTTGGGCGAGTGGCTGTACGTCTCCACCTTCTTCGGGCTCGCAGCGAGAGTCTTCTCCGGCGCGGGCTTCCTGGGCGCCGCCGGCGCTTCCGCCGGATGAGCTTCGATCTTCCTCGGCTGCGCCAGGGGCTTCGGCGCGGGTGCGCTGTGCGCGGGCTCCTGGCCGAGCCGGAACGCCGCCACCGCGCTCGAGAGCGTGCGCGACTGCTCTTCCAGGCTGCCGGCGGCCGCGCTCGCCTCCTCCACCATCGCCGCGTTCTGCTGCGTCACCTTCTCGAGCTGCGTCATGGTCTCGCTCACCTGCTCGATCCCCTGCGCCTGCTCCGTGCTCGCCGCCGTGATCTCGGCAATGAGGCTGGTCACCTTCTTCACCGACTCCACCACCTCCTGCATCGTGCGCCCGGCGTCGTTCACCTGGCGCGAGCCGGCGTCCACCTTCGATACCGAGTCGGTGATCAATTCCTTGATCTCCTTGGCCGCCCCGGCCGAGCGCTGCGCTAGGCTGCGCACCTCGGAGGCCACCACGGCGAAGCCGCGCCCCTGCTCGCCCGCGCGCGCCGCCTCCACCGCGGCGTTGAGCGCCAGGATGTTGGTCTGGAAGGCGATGCCGTCGATCACGCCGATGATGTCCGAGATCTTCTTCGACGCTTCGGTGATCGCGTTCATCGTGCCCACCGCCTCGCGCACCACCTCGCCGCCCTTCGCGGCGACGCTCGAGGCCTGCGCGGCGAGCTCGTTCGCCTTTTTCGCGTTCTGCGCGTTCTGTCCGACCGTGGCGGTCATCTGCTGCATCGACGCCGAGGTCTCCTCGAGCGCGCTCGCCTGCTGCTCGGTGCGCGTCGAGAGGTCCGAGTTGCCCTGCGCGATCTCGCGCGAAGCGTTGGCGACCATGTCGGTGCCGTTGCGCACGCCGGACACGATGCGCTTCAGGCTGTCGTTCATGTCCTTCAGCGCGCGCGACAGCTCCGCCGTCTCGTCGGCACCCTGGACGCGCACCTCGGAGGTCAGGTCGCCGCCCGCGATGCGCCGCGCCACGACGATCGCGCGCTGCAGGGGCTGCACGATGCGCCGGCTCATGAAGAGCGAGATGCTGATCGAGATCAGCAGCGCGGCCGCGACCAGGATGACCAGTGCGACCGTCACCTTGGCGAACGCGGCCCGCGCATCGTCGTAATCCTCCTGCGCGCCGCGCGTCTCGAGCGCGACCAGCTCGTCGAACTGCTTGGCCATGTCCTGGAAGTCGGCATCCGCGGTCTGCATGGCGGCCGCGCCGGTGTTGACGTCGCCGGCGCTGAGATCGATCGCCAGGTCGACGTCCTTGCGGTATTTCGCGAGCTTCGCTCCGACGGCGGCCGCGGCCCGGCGCTCCTCCGGCGAGCGCTCCGACCGCGCCGCGAAGGCGGCGACGTCCCGGGACACGGCGTCGACCTTCGAGAGCAGCCCGCTGGCGGTCTGCTTGATGCGGTCATCGCTTAGGCTGCCGATCACGCTGAACAGGCGGTACACGCCGGAGTGCACCTCGCCGATGTCGTGCACCGAGCGCGCGGCGAGCTGATAGCTCGTGAAGCGCTGCTCGAAGAGCTCCGACAGCGTGTGCTGCTGACCGATCAGCACGCTGTAGACCGTGATCCCGAGCGCGAGCAGGAATGCGATCGCTACGCCCGGGGCGATGAGTATCTTGTGCCAGACCTTCATGAGCTCCTCCTTTGGCCTTGACGGAGTGCGCGCACCTTAATCCTTGTACACGCCGCCGCAGACGACCGTCTCTTCCAGGCGCTCGCAGTACATCTGCTTGGCCTCGATCTTCTTGGTGAGCGGATCGGTGAACTTGTAGTCCTGCCAGAAGCTCGGCTTGGACTTGCCCAGCTCGACGCGCTCGCGCACGAACTCCTTGCCGTCGATGTCCTTCAGGTCGATCACCACCTTGCCGACCATGCGCTCGTTCTGGCCGTGCGCCCAGACCTTGCCGTCGAGGCCGTACACCACGAGGTAGAGGTCGCGGTCGTGGAACTTGCCGCCCTTGGCGGTGAAATCGGCGTACGCCTTCTCTTTGCCGCTGGCCTTGATGTACTGCACGCCCTTCTTGACCATCGCGACCGCTTCCTCCTTGGTCGCCCTGCGCTCCACCGGCGCGGCGAGCGCGCTGGCGCAGGTGAGCGCCGCGGCCGTGCCGAGCGCGATGAGGGTGAGCTGCTTGCGGGTTGCGTTTTTCATGGCACTTCCTCCCTTCGGTTGATGGGGGTTATTCATTTCGGCAGACGGTCGTAGCGCGCGTCGGCAACGCGTACCAGCGCCGCGAGCTGCTGCACGCGGGCGCGGTCCTTTTGGCCCTCGGCCAGCGCTCCCGCGCTGCGCGTGAGCTCGTCGATGCGCCGGCGCGCTTCGTCGCGGCGCACCCGGTAGTAGGTACTCTTCTGCGCGCCCGGCGCGGCGAGCATGTTCTTCTCCAGCTCGCGCAGGAACTGCACGCGGCCCTGGACGCCGGCCGCGGCGCGGACGAACTCGTTGCGCCGCGCTTCGGCGGCCTCGCGCGGCAGCGTCGCGGCCTGCGCGACCAGCATCGCGCTCGTGCCCATGACCAGCAGCAGGAGGGCCCAGGCGAGGCTCGGCGCGCTGGCGGCGAAGTCGTGCGCCGCGGGGCCGGCGTGCCTCATGAGCGGGCCTCCGCGCGGGCGTGGTCGACGAGCTGCATGTCCTCGCTCGTCATCAGCCGCTCGATGTCGACCAGGATCAGCATGCGCTCGGCAACGGTGCCGAGGCCGGTGATGAAGCGCATGTCGAGTGCGCCGCCGAACTCGGGCGCCGGGCGGATCTGCTCGGCGCCGAGCGTGATCACGTCCGACACCGCGTCGACCACGATGCCGAGCACGCGCCGCGCGACGCTGAGAATGATGACCACCGTGAACGCGTCGTACTTGGGCTCGGCGAGACCGAACTTCACGCGCAGATCGACGATCGGCACGATCGTGCCGCGCAGGTTGATCACGCCCTTGATGAAGGCCGGCGTGTTGGCGATCCCGGTCGGCGTCTCCCAGCCGCGGATCTCCTGCGCATTGAGGATGTCGATGCCGTACTCCTCGGCGCCGAGCCGGAAGGTGAGGAACTCGCGGCCCACGGCGTCGCCGCCGCTCGCCGCGGACTGCGGCGCCGGCCTGATCAGTGCAGCTTCCACTGTGCTCTCCCTGAGGGTTGACCGATGATGTGGGCGAGGTCGAGGATCAGCGCGACCTTGCCGTCGCCCATGATCGTCGCCCCGCTGATGCCGGGCACCTTGCGGAAATTGGCCTCCAGGCTCTTCACGACCACCTGCTGCTGGCCGATCAGCTCGTCGACCAGCAGCGCGGCGCGCGCGCCGTCGGCTTCGACGATCACGGCGATCTCGTCGCTGCGCCCGAGGCGGCGCACCGGGACATATTCGTCGCGCACGCGCAGCGTGTGGCCCTGGCCGGCCACGCTGCGGATCTCGTCGGCCTGCACGCTGCGCGACTCGACGACCGAGGCGAGCGGCAGCACGTAGGTCTCGCCCGCGGCGCCGACGGTCATCGCTTCGATGATGGCCAGCGTCAGCGGCACGCTCACGGTGACCGCCATGCCCTTGCCGGCGGTCGAGGCGAGCTCGACGTTGCCGCTGAGCAGCTGGATGTTGCGCCGGACGACGTCCATGCCGACGCCGCGCCCGGAGACGTCGGTGACGGTTTCCGCGGTGGAGAAGCCGGGCTCGAAGATGATGCGCCAGACGTCCTGGTCGGCTGCGTCGGCGGCGATGGTCATGGCGCGCTCGGCGGCGCGCCTGAGGATGCGTTCGCGGTCGAGGCCGCGGCCGTCGTCGCGCACTTCGATGATGATGCGGCCGCCGCGCTGCATCGCCGACAGCCAGATCGTGCCGCAGCGCGGCTTGCCCGCGGCCTCGCGCACCTGCGGCGTCTCGATGCCGTGGTCGATGGCGTTGCGTACCAGGTGCGTGAGCGGATCGGTGATGCGCTCGATCAGGCCGCGGTCGAGCTCGGTCGCCTCGCCCGCGACCTTGATCTCGACCTCCTTGCCCAGCCGCTGCGAGAGCTCGCGCACCAGGCGCGGGAAGCGGGAGAACACCGCCGAGATCGGGACCATGCGGATCGCCATCACGGCTTCCTGGAGATTGCGCGTATGCCGTGCGAGCTCGCCCAGGCCGCTTAATCCCGCGCCATCGCCATCGGCGCGGGCGGCCTGCTGCGACAGCATGGCCTCGGTGATCACCAGCTCGCCGACCAGGTTGACCAGGCGATCGATCTTTTCGACGCTGACGCGGATCGAGCCGGCCTCGCTTTGCTGGGCGGCCGTGCGGTCCGACTCGCGCCGTCCGTGCGTGGTCGTGGCGAGCGCATCGCTCGAGCGCCGGCCGCGCCCTTTGCGGCGCTCGCGCCAGGCCTCGGGAGAGGTGAAGATATCCACGCCGGCGCCATCCGCCGCGGCCGGCGCGGCTTGCGGCGCTGCCTCTTGCGCTACGGGAGCGGCCGCGACTTCAGGTTCCTCGGCAGCGCCCGCAGGAGCTATGTGGATCTGCTCGGCCGGCACCACCAGCGAAAGCACGCTGCGCAGGTCGGCCTCGCAGGCAGCGAGCGACACGCCGAAGCGGATCTCGCCGCCCGCGACGTTGTTGATCTGCGGCGCATCGACCCTGCCCATGCCGGCGAGGCCGCCGAGCATGGTCTCGAGCGCGGCGGCGTCGATCGGCTCGCCGAGCGGCCCGAGCTTCACCGCGAAGCCGTGCTCGGCGTCGGGGGCCGAGGCGCTGATCAGCGCGCGCAGCTCGGCCTCGGCGATGCTCATGTCGGGCGGCGAGGCGAGCGCGCCGCGGCGGAAGGCCACCTGCATCTTGACCACGTCGCCCGAGCGCAGCATCGCCTCGACGTCGGCGTGGCTCACGGCGCGCTGCTGCTTGCGCAGCAGGTCGAGCAGGTTCTCGAACGCGTGGGTGAGCGACACGATCTCGGTGAAGCCGAGCATCCCGGCGCTGCCCTTGATCGAGTGCACGGCGCGGAAGATGGCATTCAGCGCCTCGGCATCGGGCGCCTCGGGGTCGAGGCGCAGCAGCATCGTCTCCACGCAGGCCAGGTGCTCGTCGGCCTCCTCGAAGAAGATGGCGTGGAACGCGCTCGGCTCGAGCCCTTTTGCGCCGGGACCGGTCATGACACGAACTGGCGGACGATCTCGACCATCTTCTGCGGATCGAACGGCTTGGCCATCCAGCCGGTGGCGCCGGCCTCGCGGCCTTTCGCCTTCAGCTCGGCGCCCGTCTCGGTCGAGAGCACGAGCAGCGCCACGTCGTCGTATTGCGGCAGCTGGCGCAGCGCGCGCACCAGCGTCACGCCGTCCATCTTCGGCATGTTGTGGTCGGTGACCACCATGTCGAACACGCGCGCCTTCGCCTTCTCCAGCGCTTCGGCGCCGTCGGCCGCCTCTTCCACCTGGTAGCCGGCCGCCTGCAGGACGCTCGCCACCATCTTGCGCATCGAGCGGGTGTCGTCCACTACAAGAATCGCGTTGCTCATCGACGAAGTCTCCGGTCGGTCGTCAGGCCGCGGCCCGCGCGGTGGGAAGGAACTTGGCGATCACCTCGAGCAAGCGGTTCTCGTCGACCGGCTTGGTGAGGTACTCGTCGCATCCGGCGAGCGAGCCGCGCAGCTTGTCGAACGGCGAGCTGCGGCTCGTCAGCATGACCACCGCGGTGCGCTTCACCGCCTGCTTGTTGGACTTGATCAGCTTGCACACCTGGTAGCCGTCGATGCCGGGCAGCACCACGTCGAGGAACACGCAGGTGTATTCCTTGTTGCCGGTGAGCCCGACCGCCTCCTCGCCGGTTTCCGCGAAGTCGGCGCTGAAGCCGTACGGCGCGAGCTTCGCCTCCATGAACTTGCGCACGGTCAGGTTGTCGTCGACCACCAGCACGGCGTCGGTGAACTCCTTCACCTTGCCTGCCGGGCGGGGCGCGGCGGCCGGCCTGGCGGACGGTGCGTTGGTGCTGGTACGGCGCAGGACCCTCTCGGTCTCGATCGCCGGGGCGCCGGCCTGTCCGCCGAGCACGGCGTCGTCGAAGCTTTGCAGGAGCTTCGCCCACTGCAGCGGCCGCGGCAGCACCGGCAGGCCCAGCTTGGAATCGCCTTCGCCGATCAGGATGGCCGGCGCCGCATAGCGGGCGCGCACCGCGCGGAACTCGGTCATGGCGGCAGCATCGCTGCCGTCCACGAGGTACAGGTCGGCGGGCCGGGAAGCGCCCGCCTCGCGCTGCACGAAGCTCGGATCACGCCGGGCCGCCAGGCCGAAGATGCTGGAGAGCAGCAGCCGTTCGGTCTGGTTGAACCCGATTACGTCGACGCAGTAGCTGTTGTCGTTGTCGGCCATAGGATCGTCCAGGCAACTAGGGTTAAGGCACTGTAGCGGCGGGCATTCGCCGAATTGGCAGGCTATGCAAGAGCTTTGTCAGGTCGTGCAAACGTCTTTGCGCAGCGCGATCTGCGTCCACACTTCGTCGATCGCCCCGAGCAGCGCGTCGGCGCTGCGGAAGCGCGCTTCCGGCCGCTTCGCGAGCATGCCGTCGACGAGCGCCTGGTATTCGGCGAGCTCCGCCGGCAGGCCCGGCACGGGCGCCGCGACGTGCTGCGAGAGGATCTCGAGGATCGTCGTGCCGTTGAACGGCCGCTGGCCGGTGAGCATCTCGTAGAAGATGATGCCGAGGCTGTAGAAGTCGCTCGCCGGCGTGACCTCGCCGCCGTCCGCCTGCTCGGGCGAGATGTAGTACGGCGTGCCGAGGATCTCGCCGTGCAGCGTCTGGTTGGCCGAGTTGTCGAGCCGCTTGGCGACGCCGAAATCCGTGAGAACCAGCACGCCCGCATCGCGCAGCATGAGGTTGGCCGGCTTCACGTCGCGGTGCACGATGCCGCGTCCGTGAATTTCTCCCAGGCCGCTCGCCGCCTGCGAAAGCAGCGACAGCGCCTGGCGCGGCGTAAGGCCGCGATCGATCTGCTCGCGCAGGCTGCCGCCGCGCAGGTACTCCATCGCCAGGTAGGCGAGCTCCTCGCCGAAGCCCTGGTCGTAGATGCGCACGACGTGCTCGTGCTCGATCGAGGACAGGATCGCGCATTCCTGGAAAAAGCGCTTCCACAGGCCGTCGTCGTCGCTGCGCCGGCCCTTCAGGACCTTCAGCACCACCTTGCGGTGGCCGCCGTCCTGCTCCTCGGCGAGGAACACGCTCGACATGCCGCCCTGACCGATCTTCGCCAGCACGCGATAGCCGTGGATCAGCGGCTCGCTGTCGCTCGCCAGGTCGGCGGCGCGCTTCGGCGCGCCGATCGCGTTCAGCGTGCTGTCGAGCGCGTGCTTCGCCGCCTCGGCGGTCGTCAGCGCGCTCTCCTGCAGCACCGCCTGGATGCCGAAGCTGAGCGGCGGCTCGGCCGCGCTCGCGGGCGCGCTCGCCGGTATGACGAGGCGGCCGACGCTGATGCGCGCGCCGCGCCCGGCGAGCTCGAGCTCCCTCGTCTCGGCGACGCTGAAGCCCGCGCCCGCATAGTCGAGCGTGGCCTGGCTCGCCACGATCGGCCAGCCGAGCTCCTTGGATTTCGCTTCCAGCCGCGCCGCAACGTTCACCGTATCGCCGATCGCCGTCAGGTCGCCCGAGCCGCCGACCGAGAGCTGGAACAGCATCACCTCGCCGGTGTGGATGCCGACGCCGATATCGAACGGCGGCAGGATCACCGAATCGAAGCGCGAGGCGACCCAGCTGCGAAACTGCTGCGCCACCTGCACGATTTCCAGGGCAGCGCGCAGCCCGGCCGCGGCATGCTGCGGCACTTGGTCGGGCGCCTCGTGGCCGAACAGCGCCATGAGCCCGTCGCCCATGATCTTCATGATGCGGCCGCGCTGCGCGAGGATCGGCTTGCAAGCCTCGCGCAGATAGGTGGTCAGGAGCTCGGCGATGTCCGTGACCGGCAGGCGCTCCGACATGGTGGTGAAGCCGCGGATATCGGTGAACAGCACGGTCTGCGTGACGCGCCGGCCGGTCAGCCCGGCCAGATCCGCGTCGGTGGCGAGCTGCGGCTCGCCGCCTTCGATCTTCGATTCGTAGCGCGCGCGCAGCTCCCTCTCCACGGGCAGAGCGCGGCCGGAGACGAGCGCGCTCAGGCGGCGGCGCTTGTCGAGCGCGACGTTGACCGCGTCGACGAGCTCGACCGGCTGCACCGGCTTGCACAGGAAGTCGTCTGCGCCCAGGCGCATGCCGCGGCGCACGCTGTCACGGTCGTTGAGCGACGTGAGCAGGACGAACGGCAGCGTGGCGGTCTTGGCATCGGCGCGCACCCGCTCGAGCACCTGGAAGCCGTCGAGGCCCGGCATCTGCACGTCGCAAACGACGAGGTCGGGCAGCGCGAGGCGGATCCTCTCCAGCCCGGCATTGCCGTCGGCGGCCACCTCGACCTCGAAGCCGGCCGCGCCCAAGAGGTGCGACACCAGGACGCGCATGGTCGGGTCATCGTCGATCGCGACGATGCGCTTTACGGTCGGAAGGGTCATAGGCCTAGCCTCGCGCAATCGTCGAGCAGCGCCTGTGCGCTCGAATAGCGTTCTTCGCGGTCCTTCGCCATGAGCTGGTCGAGGATCGGCTGCAGCGATTCGTGCGGCTGCGGCAGCTGCGGCACCGGCGCATTGGCGTGCAGGTCGAGCAGCTCCTCGGCGGTCGACGCGCGGTAGGGCTTTTGCCCGGTCAGCATCTCGAACAGGATCACGCCCAGGCTGTACAGGTCGCAGCGCTGGTCCACCGGCTGCGCCGTCGCCTGCTCCGGGCTCAGGTAGTAGGGCGTGCCGACCACCTCGCCGTGCGCGGTGTCGGTGATCAGCATGCCGACGTGCTTCGCGACGCCGAAGTCGGCGAGCGCGAGGCTGCCGTCCCTGCGCAGCATGAGGTTGTCCGGCTTGAGATCGCGATGCACGATGCCCGCCTCGTGGATGGCGCCCAGCGCCGCCGCGGTCTGCTTGACGTAGGAGATCGCCGCGCCGGGGGCGACGCCGGCGGCAATGCGCGCGCGCAGGTCGCCGCGCGAGAAGTACTCCATCGCGATATAGGCGTGCCCCGACGAGAAACCCTGGCGGTGGATGTGCGCGACGTTCGGATGCTGCACCTGGGCGAGCAGCGCGAACTCCTGGATGAAGCGCTGCAGGTGATCGTTGTCGCCCTCGCCGACGATGCGCATGACCTTCAGCACCTGCGGCTCGCCCGTGCCGTCGGCGGCGAGATAGATCGACGCCATGCCGCCCTCGCCGATCTTCTTCAGGATACGGTACCCCTCGATGGAAAAATGCAGGCCGGCGGCCTGCGCCGCGGCGGTCGCGGCACGCGCGAAGTCCTGCGGCCGGTCGTATTGCTTCTGGTTGGCGGCGATCGCGTCGCGCAGCGCCTGGTAGATCGCGGGCGCGCTGCGCGAGTTCTTCTGCGGCGCGAGGCCGGTCACCTCGGCGATGTTGACGAACGACTCGTCGGGCATCGCCACCGAGCCGAAACGCCCGGACTCGATGCGCGCCCCGGCGGCGCGGCAGGCTTCGTCGGACGCGACGATGCTCCAGCCGACGTCCGGGGCCGTGCATTCCAGCGCGCGGGCGATCTCGACGGCCTCGCCGGTCGCGCGCACCGCACCGCTCGTGCCGCGTGCGGCCGGTGCGACTTCGACGCGGCCGAGGTGCACGCCCGCCGCGACGGTGACCGGCGGCGCGTCGTGGCGCAGGCGCTCGGCGTTGCGCCGGTTGAGCGCGTCGGTCTCGTAGACCGCCAGGGTCGCCGCATGCAGCGCGCGGCGCGCGTGGTCCGGCTTCTCGTTCGGATCGTTGGCGAAGATGGCGAGGATGGAATCGGGACGGCGCTGCACGATGATGCCCTTCTGGCGGCTGATGGGCGACTCGAGCACGCCGCGCAACTCGTCGACGAAGCCGGCGCTCAGATGCGGCGGCATCGCGTTGCAGGTCGGCAGCACGTTGCGCAGGCGCGCGTAGAGAATGGTCGCTACCGTTTCCATGCCGGCGAATGGGCTCTCCTCACGGCGCGTATGGTTGCGCGGGAGGGCGAGCGCAAATGTCAGCAACTGTCGGCCATTGGCAAGGTTGTAAGAGCCGCCAGGTCGCACATTCCCTGACAAAGGCTTTACGCATGCTGCCGATCGGCGCGGCCGACGCCGTCTACATTGCGCTTCGATGGGCAGGCAAGCGAACCAGCCACTGCGCGACGGCACCCTCCTCGACGAATACCGCATCGAGCGCCTGCTCGCTTCGGGCGGCTTTTCGTTCGTCTATCTCGCGCGCGACGCGCTGGGCTCGCCCTGCGCGATCAAGGAATATCTTCCCGCCACGCTGCCGATGCGCACCGGAGCCGATGCCGCGCTCAGCGTGCCGGAGATGCACCGCGCGGTGTTTCGCCACGGCCTGCAGTGCTTTTTCGCCGAGGCGAAGGCGCTCGCGGGCTTGCGCCATCCGAACGTAGTGCGCGTGCTGAAGTTCTTTCGCGGCAACGGCACGGCGTACATGGCGATGCGCTATGAGCGCGGGCGCACGCTCCAGCACTGCATCGAGCACGGCGGCGCCCGGCCGCGCGAGAGCTGGATCCGCGCCAAGTTCGCGCAGCTCTTGAACGGGCTGCGCGAAGTGCACTCGAGCCGCCTGGTTCACCTCGACATCAAGCCGGCGAACATCTATCTGCGCGAGGGCGACGATCCGATGCTGATCGACTTCGGCGCCGCGCGCGCCGCGCTGGGACGCGACGCCGCCGACCTGCCGCCGACCTATACGCCGGGCTTCGCCGCGCCCGAGCACCACGGCGGGCGCGGCCAGCTCGGGCCGTGGAGCGACATCTACTCAATCGGCGCCTGCATGTATGCCTGCCTGTCCGGCGAGGTGCCGCCGGCGGCGATCGAGCGCCGTGCGCAGGAACGCCTGCGCGCGCTGCACGAGCGCGCGGCCAGCCAATATTCGAAGGAGCTCGTGCGCATCGTCGAAGCGTGCATGCGCCTCGATCCCGAGCAGCGGCCGGGCAGCGTGCTTTCGCTCCAGAAGGCGCTCCTCGGCGAGGCGTCGCTGCCGCAGATCGATGTGCCTGTGCAGCCGGCGCGCGGGCAGGCTCTGGCGATCTGAGCCATGAACATCTCCGTGGTGCAGGAGACGCGCAAAGGCGGGCGGCCCTACAACCAGGACCACCTCGCGCACTGGATTACGCCCAAGGCCCTGCTGCTCGCCGTCGCCGACGGCATGGGCGGCTACGCCGGCGGCGAGCTCGCCGCGCGGGCCGCGGTGGAGTGCCTGGGCGAGGCGTTCCGTTCCCAGGCAAAGCCGGCGCTTTCCGATCCGCAAGCGTTTCTGTCCGGAGCGATCGGCAAGGCGCATGCCGCCGTGGTGCGGCAGGCGGCCAAGGCGGGACTCGGCGAGGAGCCGCGCACCACGCTCGTCGCCTGCGTCGTGCAGGCCGGCCAGGCCTACTGGACGTTCATCGGCGACTCGCGCTTCTACCTGATCCGCGAGGGCAAGATCGTCGTACGCACCAAGGACCACACCTACGTGCAGCAGCTGATCGACGCCGGCCGCATGCGCGAGGAAGCGGCCGCCGCGCATCCTGAGCGAAGCAAGCTGCTGCGCTGCCTCGGCGGAACCGTGGCGCCGGCCGGCGAGCCGATTGCCAGCGCGCGGCTCGCGAAGGACGACATCATCCTGCTCTGCTCGGACGGCCTATGGGGTCCGCTCACCCCGCGGCTGCTCGTCATGGGCCTGACCGGCAAGGATCCGCGCCGCGCAGTTCCGGAGCTCATGAACCTCGCCGAGGCGCACGGCGGCCCGGGTTGCGACAACCTCTCGGCGCTGGCGCTTCAGTGGCATACGGAGGCCGCCTAGACCTCGCTCCCGGGCAGGCGGCGATCGCCGCGGCCGGAACGGCGTTCAAGGTCGACGGCTGCGCCCTGCTGCCTGCGATCGGACGCAAGGACGTTGCGGCGCTCGGTGGAGGCGGCCGGACGCCATCCGACGTACGCGGCAATCGCGGCCGTGCCGCCATGCAGCCAGACGTCGTGTCCTTCGAGCGGCAGCAGGCCGAACAGCGTGTTCAGGTGCGGAATGAGGCCCAGCAGCGCCAGCGCGGCAAACAACACCGCGATCGAGCGTGCGTAGAGCGTCGGGTTCATGAGCGAGCGGCCGGCGAGAATGCCCCACACGCCGATGGCGAGATGCACGGCGCTATGCAGCACGTTCACGGGAAAGAGCCCGAGCAGGTAGCCGTTGAAGAGCGTCACGTGCACCTGCGGCGAATCCGGCGGCGCGAGCCGCAGCGCCTCGGGCACGAGGCCGAGCAGGCCGGCGGCGAAGTACGCCATGCCGCAGAAGAACGCAAAAGTTTCGGCTCTCGTAATCCCTCCCGGCGCCAGTCTATCCGCGCCGCGCGCAGGCTTGTCAAGGATTGTCACGCGAGGCTCGCGGGACGGGCTCGCGTCAGGTCAATCGCCTAATCTTCTTGCCGCCTTCGTCCATGAAACGCGAGCGCCTGAAGAGCTGGGAGAGCTTCTGGATCGTGGCGGCCGTCCTCTGGGTCGCCGCGGTGGCGCTTTACGCCATCTGGACCCGCGGCATCGAGGTAGAGCGGCTGCGCTTCTGGGCCGACAGCATCGAGTGGACGATCAACGCCGATCCGATGGTCGAGGTGAGCGCAAAGGAGCTGCGCGCGAGCCTGGGCGACGAGCAGTTCATCGCCACGGCGCCCGCCGCTTATCCGCGCGTCAATCTCAAGGAGACGATGCAGCGCTATGAAGCCGACCTGGCGCGTCGTCCGCGGGGCATGCACGATGGCCTGACTTTCATCGCGTGGGCGCTCGTGCCGCCGACGCTGCTCTATCTGCTCACGCTGCTCGCGATGCGCCTGCGCGCCGTGTTGCGTCCGACGCGGCCGGAATAGCGGCGCACCGCGCCAGCGCGATCGTGTGCCCGGGGCCGGACTCGAACCGGCACGGCCTCGCGGCCGGCAGATTTTAAGTCTGCTGCGTCTACCCGTTTCGCCACCCGGGCGAGCCTGCGCCTGCCGGCTCACAGGCTACCCGATTAGCTTGCCCGCCGCAGGAACGTCAGCAGCTCCGCCACGGCAAGCGGCTTGGCAAACAGGTAGCCCTGCATCTGGTCGCATCCGAGTTCGAGCAAGAGCGTAGCCTGGCTCTCCGTCTCGACGCCCTCGGCAACGACCTTGAGCCGTAGCGAATGCGCGAGCGAGATTATCGTCTGAACGAGGGTCCGCGCCGTCGAATCGTCGTCCATGGCCTTGACGAACGAGCGGTCGATCTTGAGCGTCTCGACGGGGAGGCGCGCCAGGTAGGCCAGCGAGGAATAGCCGGTGCCGAAGTCGTCGACTGCAATGCCGACGCCCAGACGCCGAACTTCGATGAGCTTCTCCATGCTCGCCTGGATGTCCTCCATGACCACGCTTTCGGTGAGCTCCAGGTCGATCCCGGTCGGTGACAGGCCGTCGCGGATCGCCTGCTCCAGGGTGCGCACGAAGTTCCGCTGGCGCAATTGGATAGCCGATAGGTTGACCGCGACCTTGGGTGGGCGCAGGCCCGCCTCGGCCCATGCGCGATGGTCGAGCGCGGCACGCCGCAGTGCCCACGAGCCGACGTCCAGGATCAAGCCGGTTTCCTCGAGCAAGCCGATGAACTTGATCGGCGGCACGAGCCCGAGTTCGGGGTTCTGCCAACGGATCAGCGCTTCCAAGCCGACGATGCGACGGCTGGCGGCGTCGATCTTCGGTTGGTAGTGCAGAACGAACTCTTCGTTCTCCAGCGCCCGGTGCAGCTGACTCTCGAGCGACAGCTTCTCGGCGATTCGCTCCGTCATTTCCCGCCGGTAGAAAAGAAAGCGCTCGCCAGAGCCCTTGGCCTTCTTGAGGGCCGCTTCCGCGTTGCGTAGCAACGTGTCAGTGTCGCTTCCGTCCGAAGGAAAAACGGCGATGCCCATTCGGGCGGAAATCCGCAGCTCCGTCGATCCGACCGGGAAAGGGGCGCCAAACGTCGCGCCGAACCGGCGGCCGGTAAGGACGGCCAGCTCCTCCTCGCTCTCGACGTCGGGGGTGACAATGGCGAATTGATCGCCGCCGAGGCGGGCGCACCAACTATCCCCCGGCCCGACCGTGCTCAGGCGCCTGACGACCTCGAGGAGCAGCGCGTCGCCCGCCTGACGCCCTATGCCATCGTTGATCGTCTTGAAACGCTCGATATCGAGAATCTTCAGCGCCACTCGATCGCCGGTGCGAGCTGCATCGTGCAGCTGCTGCCTGAGGCGCTCGTGGAAGAGCGCGCGGTTGGGCAGCCCGGTCAGGGCGTCGTAGTACGAAACGTACTCGAGGCGCTGCGCCTTTGCGATGTGGTCGAGCGCAAAGGAGACGTCACCGGCCAGCTCCTCGAGCAGGCGCAGCTCCTCGGCATCGAAGAAGCCGGCGTCGGCCGCGTACAGGGCAAGGGTTCCCACAGCCTCGTCATCCACGACCAGCGGCAGGATCGCGAGCGAATTGATGCCGCGCTCGGCCAGCTCGCGGCGCATCAGCCGCTGCGGATCATTCTGCACGTCATTCGACAGGATGGGGCGCTTGGCGCGCACCGCTTGCCCCGCCAGACCATGGCCGCCAGGCTTGGTCTCGAGCACCGCCATCGGTGCCGTGGCAAAGAAATCGCCGACGTTGCCGGCCCTGGCGACGGGCTCCACCAACGAGCGCGCCCGGTCGACAAGGCCGATCCACGCCATCACGAAGCCGCCGGCTTCCACGGCAATGCGGCACGCTTCCTCGAGCAACTGCGGGCGCTCGCGGATGCGAACGATGGCCCCGTTGATGCCGCTCAGCACCGCGTAGACGCGGTTCAGGCGGTTGATGCGTTCCTGCGCCCGGACTTGCTCGGTGATGTCCTGCAGCGTGTTGAACCAGCGCAGCCGGCCCCGCTCGTCGGCGTTGCCTGGAATCGGCTCCATCACTTGCCGCACGTGGACCCATGCGCCGTCACTGCGCCATAGGCGGTACTGGACCTCTTTGCGCGCCTTGTCGCCTCGCGCCAGGAGCGCCGCCGCGCGAAATCGCTCGCGGTCAGCAGGGTGAATAAGGTCGAGCCAGCGCCGGGTACTGCCGACCACCTGTTCCGGCGCGATGCCGAGCAGACGCGGCAAGGTCTCGGACCAGGTCTCGAAAGAGCCCTCCGGCCCCGTGATGACGTGCGCGAGGCCTGCCATGAGCTGCGCATGGCGAAGACCGGCAGCCTGCTCGCGTAAATCGCTTAGCGAGATCGCCGGCGTCCGTGCCTCGGCCTCGGCGACCACGTGGACTGCCTTTTCCGCTGGAGAAGGTTTCCGCGGCATGGGTGTCGTTGTCGAACTGAAACCGCGTACCGAGTCTAGCCGGAGGCGAGCTATGGGGCTATGAACGCTCTTGCAAAAGACCGTGCAGTTGCGTCGCGCTTGTCGGGAGCTTCCCGACACCGACGCCGCAGTCCGAGGACCAGCACACTTCGCTTTATCCGGACGTCTTAGATGAGCACGCCAAGGAACGTCCGTTGACACATCTTCACTCGAGCAAAACGATGTCAGGCGCTGCTCTGGTACTGCAGGTGTGCGGTTATCGTCGGCGGGTGAGCAGTAATGAAAGCCTTCGCCTATTGGACTCGCTCGTTGCGCTCGTTGGGCGCTCGAAACTCGCTACGCGGCTCAACGTGCCGCACGCCATTCTGGATGACTGGATCAGCGGGCAAAGCACGATGCCCGAGGGAAAAGTCGAAATCCTCATCGGCCTCGCTGACCAAACCGGCGGACTCAGAGGCCAAGATGGCGCCGTTGAGCGCCACATCCAGTTTGCGAGGTTCAACCCAGCCGACAATCCACGGCAGGCACATCGACGAAGAGCGAGCCAAGTGGAATGAGTAATTACCGATTAGCCAACCGCCGCAGTGTCGCTTGAAGTTCCGCCAAGCTTGAGGGCTTAATGAGGTGGGCAGAGATGCCGGCTTCGCGGCTACGATCCCGAGCTTCTTTCGAACCATATCCGCTGAGCGCGATTATCGGTACGCCCTCGAGCGCGGATGCCGCGCGCAACTGCTTTGCCAGCTCGTAGCCGTCAAGCGCCGGCATGCCAATATCGATGATGATGGCTTCCGGCCGAAAGGCAATTGCCGGGGCCAGCGCGGTTTGCGGTTCGTGAGTGCAATGAAGCGCGTGGCCCGCGGCTTCTAGCAGGCGGCACAGCGTATAGAGGGCATGAACGTTGTCGTCCACAACAAGGATGCGCATGTACCCGTGCCCAAGCGAAACCTCAGAGCATAGCAACCGGTCCGGCGGTCATCTGTCCGGCTAGCCCGCGTTCGTCTGTCAGGGATGCCCGTTTCTCGCATAGGCATGCGCGTTGCTGCCATTCGGTAACGCTGCGCCAGGGCGCGCCAAGCCAGCGAGTCTCCCGATGGATACCCGTCAGCTTTCCCCGTCCCAGCGCGGCGCCAGGTTCAAAGAAAAGGCCCCGAAGCTTTCTTAGGGAAGAAAGCCATGACCGGGGCCAGACGCAGCGCAATCGGGAGGGCGCGCCGCGTGGTCAGCAGACTGCGCCGGTTGCCCAGCGCCGTCCATGGGGCGCTCGCCCCAGTTAAACCCTAGAGCGTTCGGCACGGCCGTTGCTGTAAGCCTCGTGAAAGGACCTACCAGCTATGGCCGATGATCTCAGCAAGCGCGGCAGCCGCGACCGCGACCGCATCAACGTCAACGAGGATTGGGAAGTACGCGATTGGGCGCAGAAGTTCAACGTTAGCGAGGACGAGCTGCGCCAGGCCGTCGCGAGGGTCGGAGACCGGGCAGACGCCGTACAAAAGCATCTAGGCAAGTAAGCGGAAATAACGCGGTTACATCGAACGAATGCTCGGCATGCAATGTGAATGACGGCGGCCTTAAAGGCCATGCGATCACATGCCCATGCCCCCCATGGGTGGCATGCCGCCACCATGAGCGGGGCTTTCATCCTCCTCGATGTGCGCTGCGACCATGGCGTCGGTAGCGAGCACTAGACCCGCGACCGAAGCTGCGTTCTGCAATGCGAAGCGCACCACCTTTGTCGGGTCGATGACGCCCATCTGCACCAGATCGCCGAACTCGGCCGTCTGCGCGTTGTAGCCGAAGCTGTCCTTTCCCTCCATCACCCTGTTGAGTACGACCGACGGTTCCGCGCCGCTATTGGCCACGATCTGGCGCAGTGGCTCTGCCAGTGCCCTGAGCACGATGCTGATGCCGGCGTCCTGATCGCGGTTCGCGCCCTTCAGAGCCTTCAGCGCGGCGAGTGTGCGCAGGTAAGCCACGCCCCCGCCCGGCACCACGCCTTCTTCGACCGCCGCGCGCGTCGCATGCAGCGCGTCCTCGACGCGGGCCTTCTTCTCCTTCATTTCGACCTCGGTAGCGGCCCCGACCTTGATCAGCGCCACGCCGCCGGCGAGCTTCGCCAGGCGCTCCTGCAGCTTTTCCTTGTCGTAGTCGCTGGTCGCCTCCTCGATCTGCATGCGGATCTGCTTCACGCGGCCCTCGATCTGCTTCTCGTCGCCCGCGCCGTCGATCAAGGTCGTGTTTTCCTTGGTGCTCTCCACCTTCTTGACGCGGCCGAGGTCCTTCAGGGCCGCGTTCTCGAGCTTCAGCCCGAGCTCCTCGGAGATCACCGTGCCGCCGGTCAGCACCGCAATATCCTCCAGCATCGCCTTGCGCCGGTCACCGAACCCCGGCGCCTTGACCGCAAGGGTTTTCAGGATGCCGCGGATGTTGTTCACTACCAGCGTGGCGAGGGCCTCGCCTTCGACTTCCTCGGCGATGATCAGCAGCGGCTTGCCGGCCTTTGCGACCTGCTCGAGTAGCGGCAGCATTTCGCGGATCGAGCTGATTTTCTTGTCGTACAGCAAAACATGGGCGTCTTCGAGCACGGCGCTCTGGTTTTCAGCGTTGTTGATGAAATAGGGCGAGAGATAGCCGCGGTCAAACTGCATGCCCTCGACGAGCTCGAGCTCGTTTTCGAGCGACTTGCCGTCCTCGACCGTGATCACGCCTTCCTTGCCGACCTTGTCCATGGCCTCCGCGATGATCCGGCCGATCTCGGTATCCATGTTGGCCGAGATCGCCCCGACCTGCGCCACCTCCTTGGAGGAAGCGCAGGGGCGGGAGATCTTCTTCAGCTCCTCGACCACCATGGCCACCGCTTGGTCGATGCCACGTTTGAGATCCATCGGGTTCATGCCCGAGGCGACGTACTTCATTCCCTCGCGCACGATCGCCTGGGCAAGCACCGTAGCGGTGGTGGTGCCGTCACCGGCGACATCCGATGTCTTGGATGCGACCTCCTTCACCATCTGTGCGCCCATGTTCTCGAACTTGTCCTTGAGCTCGATCTCCTTCGCCACCGACACGCCGTCCTTCGTGACGGTCGGTGCGCCGAACGAGCGCTCGAGCACGACGTTACGGCCCTTCGGGCCCAGCGTGATTTTTACTGCGTCTGCAAGGATGTTCAGCCCATGAACCAGCCGGGTCCTGGCGTCTTCGTGGAAGCGTACGTCTTTGGCGGTCATGGCTGGCTTTCCACTATGCCGAGAATGTCTTCCTCGCGCATGACGAGTAGCTCATCGCCCTTCAACTTGACCGCCTGCCCCGAATATTTTCCGAACAGCACGCGGTCGCCGACCTTGACGTCGAGCGGCACGAGGTTGCCCTCGTCCGTCAACTTCCCCTTGCCGACGGACATCACCTCGCCCTGATCGGGCTTCTCCGCTGCGGTGTCCGGGATGACGATGCCGGAGGCGGTTTTCTTTTCCTCGTCCAGGCGCTTGACGATTACGCGGTCGTGTAACGGACGGATTTTCATTGACGGCTCCTTTAGTGGCTGGGGCGCGTCGTTGCCACGGAGCGCCAGTACGGGCGTATTTTTATTGAAGCGCGGTGGGTGCCGGGCAGATCGATGTCCAGCAGGATCGCTTCCCTCGCCATAGAGGCGAGCTTCGCACGACCCGACTCACGGCACCGTGCGCTGGAGCGCATAGCGGGTGCCTGCGTTACCTCGGCTATGACCTTCAGTCACAATAGCGAGATAGAGGGTAGCGCATTCGCCCCGCTAATACTGGCGGCCTAAACGGGAGCGGCTTCAATCTGCTGATTCGCAATCACCTGCTTGGCGGCGCTTCGGATTAGACCGGTTCGCGTATGGAGCGACGCGGTAGGTCAATAGTGAAGACGCAGCCCGTACCGGGGACGTCGCGAACGCGGAGAACACCGTTACTCGCCTCGACGCCACTGCGGGAGATCGAAAGGCCCAGGCCGAGTCCGGATTTATCGTGCGCGAGCTCCGCGTCGCTTGCTTTCGGGGCTCGCCTTTGAGCGACCTTCAGCCTGCATCGGTCGATAAGGTCGGCTCTATTGGCAGTAATGCAGCGACGAAACCTCCCGAGAACCGCGCATCCTGATCGGCGCATTGCTGAAGGTGGCCGTGCCGAAGTTAGGCCGCAGCTTGCTTCGCTGCGCCGCTCTGCTTCTTGCGTTGCTTCGCTTGCTGGCGCAGGCGTTTGCCGATCTTCTGGTAGCGCATCCGGTTGTCGCGATTGCGCGAGGTATTTCTCACGAGGTCTCTCCGCGGCGCGCGTAGGCGATCGCGTCGGCCAGCCGGTCGTAGCGGTATTCACCCCAGGAGAAGACGCCGTCGGCATAGGTGATGCCAAGCGTGCGCATGTGCTCGCGCTCGACAGCGCTCGGGCGAGGCACGCGCTCGAGCGGCGCGGCGTCGTCCGCGCCCGGGTCGGCAAAGGCGCGCGAGCGGTCGAGTTCGGCGTAGTTCACTGCGTCGGCGAGGTGGTCGTAGCGGAAGCCGCGGTAGCTATACCTGCGGCCATTGAAGGTGATGCCCGGCGCCGCCTGGCCAGCGCTCGCGTCGGGCGAAGCAGCGGGCGATGCAATGTAGACGCTCCCGGCTTCGGCCGCCGCTGGAAAGCGCCGGGTCCGTTCGAGCGCTTCGAGCTGCATAGCGAGCGCTTCAACCATGGAGTACGCCGCGAGGTAGTTCTCCTGGTTGCGCGCAGCGCGCCAGGTATCGCGCCCGGACTCGGCGATGGCGAGGCGCGCCTTGAGCTCGGCGATCTGGGCATCGACGGTTATGGCGCGAGGGCCGTTCATGTCTTTCGTTGTCATCGGCGGGCGCGCGGCAGAGTCAGTCGTTCTGGACGTTAGGAAACACGAACCCGAACGTGACGATGCAGGTGAGGAGCTTCGCCAAAAAGATGAATTTCTGCGCGCGGCTCATTTCGTCGAACTTTTTGCCTCCTGAGACCTCGAGCGGCTTCTGGAATTCGCTTGGCATCGTGAGGCTAGATGGTGTTGAGCGCGGCGTCGAGCTCGCCCTCGCTGGCCGCTTCCAGGCGCTGCTGCTCGCGCATCGCGCACCCATAGATACCGCGGCCGACTTGGTTCCTCGACGAGTTCCACCACTTAGGGTCTGCGCGCTTGCGTTCCTCGAAGAAGCTCAGGCTGTAGCGCGCATCGAGGATCCTGTGACTCTCGCGTGTGCGTTGCGAAACCGATCTTCCCCAGGATGAGAGGCTGACGACTGACATGCTCATTGCACAGTGGCCCCTTGGAGATGCGCCGTCTGTACGAGAACGAACATACACCCCGCGCCGCCGGGCGCACGATGTAGCCGCGATGCTGACGAAAAGCAAATCGACGCTGCAGGCGCCCGCCGAAGCTGCGCTGGAAGGCGAAGTCGCGGCACTGGGCGCCTGGCTCATGGCGCAGGGGCTCGACGTGCGGCGCGAGAATGCGCACGAGGATGCAGGCAGCCGCGACCGCCTCTATTGGCGCTATGGCTACTTCGTCGGCCTGAACCGGGCGCTGGCGATGTTCGCCGCGGGCGCGCAGGCCACCCCGCAGGCCACCCCGCAGGCCACCCAAATGCCGCCGCGATGAGACTCCTGCTCCGTATGCTGCTTGTCGCCGCGCTGCTCGCAGCGAGCGGCTGCTTCTCGCACGCCAGCGCGCAGGCGAAGCGCGCGGTGGCGGGCGCGACCGGCGCTGTGCCCGAACGCGCAGCCATCGATCTAAGGCAGGGGATGTCGCTCGAGGAAGTGCAGCAGCTTCTCGGCAAGCCCTGGCGCACCGCGCTGTCGAGCGGCGGCTCCTCGGGTACGCTGCGCTGGATCTACATCTGGCCACGCTCCATGTCGCTGGCGGAGCGCAATCTCAACATCGACTTCGCCGCCAAGGCTCCCGAGCAGTGGAGCGTGAGCGGCTGGAGCTGGTCGACCTACTAGATCGTGAATTCCCGCTTGCGCGGGGACGACGATTCGCGGAGCGATGATTCGCTAGGCCAGCTTTGCGGCGCCGCCGCGCGCCGGCCGGCGGTCGTACTTTTGCTTCACCACCGCGTAGCACTCGCACACACGCTCCTCGAGGCGCCGGCGCTCGAGCACCGTGATCCTGCCGCGGCTGTATTCAATCAAGCCGTCGCTCTGCAGTTTACGAGCGGCTTCGGTGACACCCTCCCAGCCGGTGAGCAGGACGTCGCTGCCGCGCTTGGTGGACTTGAACGCGTTATGCAGCAGGTTGCCCAGGGCGACAAGCCAGCATCTCGCGGTCGCCTTCGACGGCCAGCCCGACGCCGGCCGCGCGAACCACCGGCCATCATGCGCACGTCGGCGAGGGAGTGATCAGCGCCGGCGCACGCCGGCGAGGTAGCGTGCCCGCAGGTACATACTCGGCGGGACAAGCTCGTGGCCGCGCAGCCAGCCCGACAGGACTTCGATGGACACGCCGAGCTTCGCGGCGAGCGGTGCTTCGCCCCCGCAGTCCTGCAGGCGCGCGAAAGGGTGAGCATTTGAGGCGACGCTTTGGGCATGGCGCGGCATCTTGGCCGGCGCGCCGGTCTCGTACCGTGCGATAGCGTACATAAGGCCCGCATTGTGTGCGTGGTGCGATGGTTAAGAACACCAAGGAAGCTCGCGGCAGGCGCGCTTCCACGTCGAAATGCGAGGCGAGGAATACCGGGCAGTCTGCGGTAAGAAGGTCCGAGCGCCATCCTAGGCCGCACGGCGCATGCGCGCCGCGGTTCGTTGGCGCTGCCGGCGCTCACAATGGCCAATGGGTCCCTTCGTTCCGGCCAATGCCGGCGCACCGGTCGACCGCCCGCCCCTTGAGCTGCCGCCGTTTGTTTCCGACCTTGTGCTCTGGCGTCTCGACATCCGCTCGGTCTGGTCCCTGGATCACCGCCCTGGCGAGACACCGTTACAGCCCGCAACGCGACAACTTCTCGTGTTTGCCGACCTGATGACGCTCCGGGATTTGCGCAAACGCGAAGACCTCCATCGCACAGACGTCGGTTTGCTCGTGGTGGTCGATGGCGACGCCTTCGAAAACGCTTGGGGCTCGTCCTGCCGGGGTTCGCTCGCCCGCTGGGCTTGGCGGCAAGTGTCCGCGCACGAAGCCTATTACGACGAAGCGCGCTGGGACGGGCCGGACGGTAATGGGGGTAATGTCGTGCGCATTCGCAGCAAAGCGCTGCTGCTCTGGCAGGAACCGCCAGTCTCGCGCCGTAGCTTCGCGTTGCACCAATGACAGCGCTCTGCGACTGGCGCGCCCGTCGATCAACTGTTTCGGCGATTGGACTTTCCGCTGTGCCTCTTCGCACAAAATCCGCACGTCGTCGCGTAGCTGCTTGGACGTTCTTATCGCGACGTCCGTCGGTCTCAGCAAGCGCGCCAGCGCACCGACGCCGGTAAGCGCGCCAGCGCACAGAGGCGCGCCGCGGCGGGGCGTAGCGTGCGCTCTCATATGCAGGCGATCGATTGCTACTACGGCGAGGGCGGCAATACGCAGACGCGCATTGCCCGGCGCGCGCGCGCCACATAGCCGATGGACTGGGAGCGCATTCAAGCCGACTGGCGGCACTTCAAGGTGCTCGCGCGGCTGCGCTGGGCGAAGATCAGCGCGGCGCAATTCGACCTGATTGGCGGCCGGCGCGACGTGCTCGTCGGCCAGCTCCACGAGGTGTACGGCATCTCGGCCGGGATGGCGCAGATGCAGGTCGAGTCGTGGCAGGGGCAGCAGCGCGAGCCGCAGGCCGGCAGCCCGCGAGCGCCTTAGCGTAGCAATGGACTGGGCGAGCATCCAGCGCGACTGGGACGCGTATCAGACGAACGCCGGAGGGCGCTGGGGCCGGCTCACGCGCAAGGATCTCGTGCGCATCGCCGGCAACCGCGAGCGGCTGCTCGCCAAGCTGCGCGAGCGCTACGGCTTCGACGAGGCGCAGGCGCTGCAGCAGCTCGCGAGATGGCAGACCGCCCTGCATTGACAACGCGCTAAGCGCTGCAGCACACCCACGGCGCCCGCCGCGGCGCCTACCCTGCAGGTCTCTCGAGGCAGCCGATCTCGCCGGCCGCATCCCGCAGGCGTACGGCCTCTGCAGGGACGAGGCGGAGAAGCAGCTTTCCGCCTGGCAGGAGACGCAGCGAGGTCCTAGCGCCGCGCAGTAGCGGCGCGCATGAATGGCCGGCCGGTACGCCGGCCGCCGGCATCTCGGCGAGGAGCTGCGCATCGCTCGCGAGCACAAGGCGCTGCTTCTCGCGCATCGCCTCGCCGTGCCATGTCGCTGCGCGGCGAATCCCAGTACGCGGCGTTGGTACGCCGCACGTGCTCGTAGGCAGCCACGCTGAAGCGCGCCTCGAGGATGGCGCCAATGGCGCGCCGGCGCTCGCGCAGGTCAGGTTGCGGTTCATCGACCACCTTAGCGCCTGCGGCCGCCGCGTGCCGCCGGCCGGCGAAATAAAATAAAGGGGCGCGCGCCGCGCTCATCAGCCTCTGGTGGGTGACGCTAATTCGCCGACTTGCCGTTCTCCTTCTCGCCGCAAGCCTCTCCGCGGGCGCTTGCGCAGCACTCGATACCGATCGACGACAAGACGATCGCGGATGCGCGGAGTGAGCGCGGTCTAGAACAGAATCCGCGTCGCCACCGCCCGCCGCGCGCGTAGCGCACCGACGCCTGCTGAAACCAGTCAGTCGTTCTGGACGTTGGGAAACACGAAGCCGAACGTGGCGATGCAGAGAGCAGCTTCGCCACGAAGAGAGCAGCTGGAGCAGTTCGTGGGTTCCCGCTCCCGCGGGAACTGCTTTCCTAGCTGACCCTTGCGGGCGCGGGCAGGAGTCGGTCGTACTCCTTCTTCACTACCGCATAGCACTCGCACACGCGCTTCTCGAGCCGCTTTCTGTCGAGCACCGTGATCTTGCCGCGGCTGTAGCTGATGAGGCCGTCCGCCTGCAGCTTGCCGGCGGCCTCGGTGACGCCCTCGCGACGTACGCCGAGCATATTTGCGATCAGCTCCTGCGTCATCACCAGCTCGTTGGCGGGCAGCCGGTCGAGGCTCAGCAGCAGCCAGCGGCATAGCTGCTGGTCAACCGAATGGTGGCGGTTGCACACCGCGGTCTGCGCCATCTGCGTGATCAGCGCCTGGGTGTAGCGAAGGAGGAGGCTCTGCAGCGCGCCGCCACGCTCGAACTCGCGCTTCAGCACCGAGGCGCGCAGGCGGTAGCCTTCGCCTGCGCTCTGCACCACGGCGCGGCTCGGCGTGGTCTCGCCGCCCATGAAGAGCGAGATCCCCACCAAGCCCTCCCTGCCGGTGACGGCAATCTCCGCCGAGCCGCCGTCCGCCAGCACGAAGAGAAGCGAAACGATGCTGGTCGTGGGGAAATACACATAGCCCTGCGTTGCGCCCGACTCGTACACCGACTGGCCGAGCGGCATCTGCACGCACTCGAGCGAGGCGGCGAGCTGCTCGTACTCCACAGACGGCATGGCCGCGAGCAGCCGGTTGTCCGTCGGTGGTGCGCTGACCGCGATCCTAGCCATCGCGGCCCATCGTACTCCTCTTTGTGCGCTACCAGACACGAGCAGCAGCCGCTGCCGCGCAACAGGCAGAAGGATGAGAGCAGACGAATTGTTGACACCGGGCGGACGTCGCGGTGAAAACGTCCGAGCAGCTATGCGACGACATGCGGATGTTGTGCGAAGAGGCACAGCGGAAGTCCAATCGTCGAAGCAGCTGATCTACGGGGCGCGCGAGCTGTGCGAGCAAACGCCTAGGCGTGTGGAAATGTCATCGGTACAACGCGAAGCTCGCGCGCGCACAGGCCCCATGCGTTTTCGAAGCGGTCGCCATCGACCACCACGAGCAAACTGACCTCCCTGCAACGCAAGTCTTCTCGTTTGCGCAAATGCGCGAGCGTCATCGGGGCGGCATCGGCGACACTACTGGGCGAAATGGGGATCCGCTAGCCGCGTTGTACCGTCAGTGCTTTACGAACTCCCGCGCTGGCCGATTGCTGGCCCTCTTGAGATGCGTCTGGGTAGGTTTCTGGAGGCGGGAGTCGGAATCGAACCGGCGTCCACGGCTTTGCAGGCCGCTGCATGACCACTCTGCCATCCCGCCCGGGCATGCGGAGATGAAAAAAGGGAAGGCCTCGCACAGGACCTTCCCTCGGAATCTGGAGCGGGAAACGAGTCTCGAACTCGCGACCTCAACCTTGGCAAGGTTGCGCTCTACCAACTGAGCTATTCCCGCAGGGCATGGCCATTATATCAACTGCCGACCGCCGCATGGGGCAGCGCCTTGCGCACGTAATAGAGCAGCGACACGACCGTGAGCACCGCCGCCACGATGATGAGCAGCGTCCCGTACCAGAGCGTGTCCAGACCGAAAATAGGATCGTGGTAAAGGAGCAACGGAATCGCGATCATCTGGAACGCGGTCTTCAGCTTGCCCACGAAAGCGACCGCCACGCTGCTCGCCTGCCCGACCTTCGCCATCCACTCGCGCAGCGCGGAAACGCCGATCTCGCGGCCGATGATGATCAGCGCGACCAGCATGTCGACGCGCTTCAGGTGCAGCAGCACGATGAGCGCCCCGGCGACGATCAGCTTGTCCGCCACCGGATCGAGGAACGCGCCAAACGCCGACATCTGGTTCAGCCGCCGCGCGAGGTAGCCGTCCAGCCAGTCGGTCACGGCCGCGACGATGAACACGATCGTCGCCGAGACGTTCTTGCCGTGCAGCGACAGCCAATCCTCCGGAAGGTAATACAGCGCGATGATGAGCGGGATCAGCACGATGCGCGAGAACGTGATGACGTTCGGCACGTTGACGAGCCGTTTCATCCGGCAACCCTCATTTGCGCGCCCTCGTGCAGGTGCCGGTAGATGCGCTCGGCGAGCGGCCGGCTGATGCCCGCCACCTTGGCGATGTCGTCGATCGCAGCGGCCTGCACGCCTCTCAAGCCGCCAAAGTGCTCGATCAGCGCCTGACGGCGCTTCGCGCCGATCCCGGGGATCTCGTTCAGCAGCGAAGTCGTGCGCGCCTTGCCGCGCCGCGCCCGGTGGCCGACGATCGCGAAGCGATGCGCCTCGTCGCGGATCGCCTGGATGAGGTGCAGGCCCGGATGCGAGGGGGCGAGCTCGAGCGAGCGCGCCTCGGATTCGACGATCAGCTCTTCCTGCCCGGGCTTGCGCGCGGGCCCTTTCGCCACGCCGACCACGCATACCTGGTGCAGTCCCAGGTCGGCGAGCGCGGCGCGCGCGGCGGCGACCTGCCCGCGGCCGCCGTCGATCAGGATCAGGTCCGGGATGCGCCCGCCTTCGGCGCTCACTCTCTCGTGGCGGCGCGACAGCGCCTGCCGCATCGCCGCGTAGTCGTCGCCCGGCGTGATGTCGCGGATGTTGAACCGGCGGTATTCGGACTTCTGCATCTGGTTGCGGTCGTACACCACGCACGAGGCGACCGTCGCCTCGCCCATGGTATGGCTGATGTCGAAGCATTCGATGCGCTGCGCGCCTTCCGCAAGGCCGAGCGCTTCGCGCAGCGCGGCCAGGCGCGCCTCCTGCGTGGCGCGGTCGCGCACGCGCTGCGCGATGGCGAGCAGCGCGTTCTTGCGCGCCATTTCCAGCCAGACGCGGCGCTCGCCGTGCACCGGGTTGACGACATTCTGCAGCTCCACCGGCTCGTCGGTGACGATGAGCGCCGGCGCCGGCTGCTCGACGTAATGCTGCTCGAGGAAGGCGCCCACCACCTCGCCGCTCGCCGCGCCTTCCGCGTTCGAGGGAAAGAAGCTGCGGTCGCCGACATGCCGTCCGCCGCGGATCATGACCAGGTTGACGCAGGCGATCGCGCCCTCGATCGCGCACGCCACGACGTCCGCGTCGACGCCGCGCTCCGACTCGACGTACTGGCGAGCCTGCACGCGCGCGAGGGCGCGCACCTGGTCGCGATACGCGGCCGCCTCCTCATAGCGGCGCGCCTCCGAAGCGGTGTGCATGCGGGCATTCAACCTGTCGATCACGTCGGCCTCGCGGCCCTCGAGGAACAGCATCGCGTTGGCGACGTCGTCGGCATAGGCGTCGGCTGCGATCTTGCCCGTGCACGGCGCCGTGCAGCGCTGGATCTGGTGCAGCAGGCACGGCCGCGAGCGGTTCTCGAACACCGAGTCCTCGCAGGTGCGCAGCCGGAACACGCGCTGCAGCAGCTGGATCGATTCGCGCACCGCGTAGGCGTGCGGGAAGGGCCCGAAGTAGCGGTGCCGCCGGTCCTTGGCGCCGCGGTGGAATCCGAGGCGCGGGAACTCGTCGCCCGTGACCACGAGGTACGGATAGGACTTGTCATCGCGAAAGAGGATGTTGTAGCGCGGGTTGAGGCTCTTGATGAGGTTGTTTTCCAGCAGGAGGGCTTCTCCCTCCGAGCGGGTCGCCGTCACCTCCATGCGGGTGACCTGCGACAGCATCATCTCGATGCGCGGGCTCTGCGCCTGCTTCTGGAAGTACGAGGCGACGCGTTTCTTCAGGTCGCGCGCCTTGCCGACGTACAACGCGTCGCCCTCCTTTCCCAGCATGCGGTAGACGCCCGGAAGATTCGGCAGCCCGGCGACGAACGTCTTTGCATCAAATGCCATTGATTTCATTATAAATGGGGTAAAATTCGCGCCTTTTTGGTGGCGGCAAACATGGCAAAAGTCGAAGCAGTCGAAATCCGTCCCGGCCAGCTCCTCGAATGGGACAAGCGCGTCTGGCGCGTCCTCAAGAGCTACCACGTCCATGTCGGCGGCCGCGGCGGCGCGTTCATGCAGGTCGAGATGAAGGACATCGAGGCCGGCACCAAGACCAACCAGCGCTTCCGCACCGAAGACAAGGTCGAGCGCGCCTTCGTCGATCCGCGCGACATGCAATACCTCTACCAGGACGGCGACAGCTACGTATTCATGGACAAGGAGAACTACGAGCAGCTTTCGCTGCCGGAGGATTTCCTTGAAGGCCAGGCCGGATACCTGCTTCCGAACACCGACGTGCAGATCAATTTCTACAACGGGCGGCCGATCGGCGTCGAGCTTCCGCCGTCGGTCGTGCTGACGGTCGCCGACACCGAGCCAGGCATCAGGAACGCCACCGCCACCAATACCTTCAAGCCGGCGAAGATGGAGACCGGCATCACCGTGCAGGTGCCCCCGTTCATCAACAAGGGCGAGAAGATCAAGATCGACACCGTCGAAGGCACCTACATGGAGCGCGCCTAGCCCGGGCAATTGGTGACTGTCACCAATTAGGCTCTGAGCAGGCTCAGCGCTTCCTGCCCCTCCCGATAGGCAACGCTCTTGCGCAGGTCGCGCCCCCCCTGCTTGCGCATGCGGTCCAGCCGCGCGGGCTTCGCCAGCGGCACGTCCCTGAGCGACTCCAGCAGCCGGTTCTGACCTTCCGGGTCGTTGCAGAGGAGGACCATGTCGCAGCCGGCCTCGAGCGCGGCGCGCGCGCGTTCCGGCGGTCCGCCGGCGGCACGCGCGCCTTCCATCGACAGGTCGTCGCTGAACACGAGTCCGTCGAAGCCGAGCTTGCCGCGCAGCACCTCCTGCAGCCAGAAGCGTGAATAGCCGGCCGGCTCGGCGTCGCACTGCGGATAGATGACGTGCGCCGGCATGACGGCGGCGAGTCCGGCGTCGATCGCGGCGCGGTAGGGCACGAGATCCTTGCCGGCCATCACCTTGAAAGGCCGATCGTCCACCGGCACGGCGACGTGCGAATCGGCGGCAGCGAAGCCGTGCCCGGGAAAATGCTTGCCGACGGCCGCCATCCCGGCGTCCTTGAACCCGAGTACCAGCTGCGAAGCGAGCGTGCCGACTGCGCTCGGATCGAAGTGCAGCGCCCGGTCGCCGATGACGCTGCTCGTGCCGTAGTCGAGATCGAGCACGGGCGCGAAGCTGAAGTCGATGCCGAGCGCGCCGAGCTCGGCGCCGCTCACATACGCGGCGGCGCGCGCAGCGGCCTTCGCGGCCTCGCGCTCGCGGTCCCACAGCCTTCCGAGCTCGCGCATCGCCGGAATGGCGGTGAAGCCGTCGCGGAAGCGCTGCACGCGGCCGCCCTCGTGGTCGACGCACAGCACGAGCTCGGGCTCCCGCAGCTTGCCGATTTCCCCGGTGAGGAGCCGCAGCTGCTCCGGGTTCTGGTAGTTGCGCGAAAAGAGGATCACCGCGCCGGCCGCCGGATGGCGCAGGCGCTCGCGATCGTCGTCCGTGAGCTCGGGACCGAGCACGTCGATCACCGCGGGTCCGGGCGGCAGCCTTACTTTTCGCATTCCAGGACCACCGTCGCGAAGGCGACGCCTTTCTCGTCCGAGAGCGAGACGTGGGCGGTGATGACTCCCCTCGCCTTCAGGAGCGCCTTCAGCGGATCGGAAAATTCCAGCACCGGCTTGCCCGAGGGCAGGTTGCGCACCCAAACGCCGTGCCAGTTGGCCGGCGAGCGAATCCCCGTGCCGAGCGCCTTGGTGAAGGCTTCCTTGGCCGCGAAACGCTTGGCCAGGTAATTCGCCGGCAAGCGATGCCCCTGGAAGCGGCGCAGCTCGCTTTCGCACAGGATCTTGCGCGCAAAACGCTCGCCGTACTTGTGCAGCACCGAGCGGATGCGCTCGATCTCGACCACGTCGGTGCCCACCCCGTAGATCATCGCGCCGCGCGCAGCATCAGCTGCTTCATCTCGCGCACCGCCTCGCGCATGCCGACGAAGACAGCGCGGCTGACGATCGCGTGGCCGATATGCAGCTCGCGCACGCCGGGCAGCGCCGCCACCGGCTCGACGTTGAAGTAGTTGAGCGCGTGGCCGGCGTTGAAACGCATGCCGAGCGCGCGGATGGCCTCGCCCGCGCGCTCGATCCTCTCCAGCTCGGAAACCACCGCCGGGCTCTCGGCATCGCGCCCCCTCGAATGGAACGCGTGCGCATACGGGCCGGTATGGATCTCGCACACGGCAGCGCCGACGCGCGCGGCCGCTTCGACCTGGCCCGGCTCGGCGTCGATGAACACGGACACCACGATACCGGCGGCTTTGAGTCGCGAGACCACTTTCTTTAGGACCGCTTCGTGTCCGGCGACATCGAGCCCGCCTTCGGTGGTGATCTCCATGCGCCCCTCGGGCACGAGCATCGCCATCTCGGGCTTGATGCGGCACGCTATGTCGAGCATCTCCTCGGTCGCCGCCATCTCCAGGTTGAGGCGGATGTGCGTGAGCTCGCGCAGGCGGCGCACATCCTCGTCCTGGATGTGGCGCCGGTCCTCGCGCAGATGGCACGTGATGCCGTCCGCGCCGCCGAGGTGCGCCTCGATCGCCGCCCAGACCGGGTCGGGCTCGTAGGTGCGGCGCGCCTGGCGCACGGTAGCGACGTGGTCGATGTTGACGCCCAGTTCGATCATAGATGCGCAATCACAGCTCATTCAGCTCCATCAGCACGCTGCGCGTATGCAGCACCTGGCCATGCAGGCGCTGCCCGATGAGCGCGCGCAGGAGGTAGCGCGCCTCGTCGCGGGTTTCGGCGCGGCTATAGTCGTCGGCGGCCAGGTCGAGCAACGTGCGCCCGCTTACCGTGAGATCGCCGCCGTTGCCGCGCACCGGTCCGCGGTCGGGCTCGTAGCAATAACGCCCGGCCGGGTCGATCGGGGCGCCGCTCGCCGCATCGCGATCGAGCAGCGGCGCGTAGCCGAGCTCGGCGAGCAGCCGCTTCTCGAAGGCGCGCAATACCGCCGAGTAAGACTGGACCCCGGACAGGGCGGCGATGGTGGCGGCGTAGTGATCGAAAAGGGTCTCGTGCGCGTCCTCGCGCGGCAGCAGGCGCAGCACGAGCTCGTTCACGTAGAAGGCGCACATCAGCCCGCGGCCGCTCAGCGGATGCAGCGCGCCGCCCCAGTCGGCGCGCATCAGCGTGGCGAGCTCTCCGGCGCCGCTCCACGCGAGCTCGAGCGGCTGGAAGGCGAGCAGCATGCCGCGCATGGCCGAGCGGGGCCGCCGCGCGCCGCGGGCGAGCAGCGCCACGCGGCCGTGTCGGCGCGTGAACGCCTCGACGATCAGGCTCGTCTCCTTGTACGGGTACGTGTGCAGCACGTAACCCGGCTCCTGGTCGGCGCGGCGCCTACTCATAGCCCAATTGTCGCAGGACGCGGGCGTCGTCGGTCCACGCGCGGCGCACCTTGACCCAGACGCCGAGATACACCTTGCCCCCAAAAAGGCGCTCCATGTCGCGGCGCGCCGCGCTCGCCATGTGCTTCAGGCGTGCGCCGCCCGCGCCGAGGACGATCGCCTTCTGGCTGTCGCGCTCGACGAGGATCGTCGACTCGATGCGACGAAACGGACGCTGCGGCGTTCCTTCTTCCTTGAAGCTCTCGATCACGACCTCGCAGCGGTAGGGAAGCTCCTCGCCGAGCGCCTCGAAAAGCTTCTCGCGCAGCAGCTCGGCGGCAAAGAAGCGCTCGTCGCGATCGGTGAGCTGGTCGGCGGGATAGGCGGCCGGGCCTTCGGGCAGCGCCTCGCGCAGCACGCGCAGCAGCTCGGCGATGTTCCTGCCGGTCTTCGCGCTCACCGGAACGATCGCCTCGAACGCGTGCGCCTTCGCCAGCCGGTCGAGGAAGGGCACGAGCGCGATGCGTTGCCGGACGACGTCGACCTTGTTCACGACGGCGAGGACCTTCGCTCGCGCCGGGATGCGCGCCAGCGCGGCGCGGTCCTCGGGCCCGAAGCGCATCGCCTCGACGACATAGAGCACGACGTCCGCCTGCGCGGCCTCGCCGACGCGCCGGCTGAGCGCCTTGTGCAGCACGTTCTTCAGGCGCGGCGGGTTGCCCGGCGAATCGACGAACACATACTGGCAGCCCGGCAGCGTGAGCACTCCGGTCACGAGGTGACGCGTGGTCTGCGGCCGCGCCGAGACGATGGAGAGCTTCTCGCCGACCAGGCGGTTGAGCAGGCTCGACTTCCCGGTGTTCGGTCGGCCGACGATGCCGACCGTGCCGCAGCGATGGCCTTTCAAGTCAATTTTTCCAGCATCGCCGCGGCCGCCTCCTGCTCGGCGCGTTGCCGCGAGCTGCCGCTGCCGCGCGCGCTCAGCCCGCCGGCGACCAGGCACTCGACCTCGAAGGACTGGCGGTGCGCGGCGCCCTGCACCGCCACGACGCGGTATTCGGGCAGCGGCTTGTGCGCGGCCTGCAGCACCTCCTGCAGCTGGGTCTTGGCGTCCTTCGCCGGCCGCTCCGGGTCGAGGCGCTCGATGTGCCGGCCGAACACCGCCAGCACCGCCTTGCATGCGGCGGCGTATCCGCCGTCGAGAAACACCGCGCCGAAAATCGCTTCCAGCGCGTCGGCGAGGATCGAGGGCCGAGGCTCGGGAGCGGCGGCGAGCTCGCCTTCGCCGAGGCGCATGAGCTCGGCCAGGCCGAGCGCGCGCGCCAGCTCGGCGAGCGTCTCCTCGCGCACCAGGCTCGCGCGCAGGCGCGTCAGCTTGCCCTCGGAAAGCTGCGGGAAGCGGGCGAACAGCTCCTCGGCTACCGCGCAGCCGAGCACGCCGTCGCCCAGGAATTCCAGCCGCTCGTTGTTGACCGCGCCGTAG
Source organism: uncultured Enterobacteriaceae bacterium (assembly GCA_964477695.1). GTDB lineage: Bacteria > Pseudomonadota > Gammaproteobacteria > Burkholderiales > SG8-39 > SCGC-AG-212-J23. Next base: position 46,091 of record CAYZFN010000224.1, read on the forward strand.
CTGCGATGCGTCAGCGCCTGCTCGAGGAGCTCCGGCTGGGCGAAGCGGTGCCCGAGCCGCTCTTGCAGCGCGCGCGCGCGGGCGATCTACTGCCCTCCCGCGTGCGCCGTGTAGTCGATGTACAGGCCGACGCCCTTGAAGAGCGGCACTTCCTTGCGGTAGGCAAACGAGATGACGAACGCGTTGCCGTCCTTCGCGATGTCGAGGTCGGTCGGCTTGATGGTGTTGATGTCGTCGATGGCCGAGCGCAGCTCGAACGCCTTGCGCACCTCGCCGGCGCTCGTCAGGTTCTGCGCGGCGATCGCCTCGATCGCGCTCTTGGCGCTGCGGTACTCGACGAAGGAGGGCACGAGCTTCATCGCGAAGAGCACGACGAGCACGACCACGAAAAGTACCACGATGAGGCCGACCAGGCTGAGGCCGCGTTGCTTCTGTAGCATGTTGTTGTCCCTCCCGAGTGGCTAGTGGAACGGCCCGAAGCGCCCCAGCTCGTTCAGGTTGAGCCAGATGAAGAAGGCCTTGCCTACGATGTTCTCGTCCGGCACGAACCCCCAGACGCGGCTGTCGCTCGAGTTGTCCCGGTTGTCCCCCATCACGAAATAATGCCCCGGCGGCACGGTGCAGACGAGGCCCGCCGTATTGTAGTTGCAATTGCCCGCGGTCGCGCGCGTCGGCACCACGGCTGCGGGCGCGTCGTCCTCGAGCAGGATCTCGTGCGGCACGCCGCCGAGCGTCTCGATGAAGCGGCGGGAAAACTGCATGCGCTCGCGCGACAGGTAGTCGTCGATCTGGCGCACCGGCACCGGCTGGCCGTTGATCGTCAGCCGCTTGTTCTGGTACTCGACGCGGTCGCCCGGCAGGCCGACCACGCGCTTGATGTAGTCGAGCGACGGGTCCTCGGGATAGCGGAACACCATCACGTCGCCGCGCCGCGGGCTGCCGATCTCGATCACCTTCTTGTTCGCCACCGGCAGGCGGATGCCGTACGTGAATTTGTTCACGAGGATGAAGTCGCCGACCAGCAGCGTCGGCACCATGGAGCTCGACGGAATCTTGAACGGCTCGACCAGGAACGAGCGCAGCAGGAACACGATCAGGATGACCGGGAAGAAGCTGACCGAGTACTCGACCCACCACGGCTGCTTCGCGCCGGCGGCGCGTCGCCGCCTCAGCCAGAGCGCCTCGAGCGCCCAGACGGCGCCCGTCACCACGAGCAGGATCAGCAGAAAAAGGGCGAAATTCAACTTCCCCCCCGCTGCAGCACCGCGAGGAACGCTTCCTGCGGAATCTCCACCGAGCCCACCTGCTTCATGCGCTTTTTCCCTTCTTTCTGCTTCTCCAGAAGCTTGCGCTTGCGCGTGACGTCGCCGCCGTAGCATTTGGCGAGCACGTTCTTGCGCAGCGCCTTGACGTTCTCGCGCGCGATGATGTGGCCGCCGATCGCGGCCTGCACCGCGACGTCGAACATCTGCCGCGGGATGAGGCCGCGCAGCCGCTCGACCAGCTCGCGCCCGCGGCGCTGCGCGCCCTCGCGATGCACCATGCTCGAGAGCGCGTCCACCCGCTCGCCGTTGACGAGGATGTCGAGGCGCACCATGTCGGCGGCCCGGTACGCCTTGAATTCGTAGTCGAGCGAGCCGTAGCCGCGCGTGAGCGACTTCAGCCGGTCGAAGAAGTCGAGCACCACCTCGTTGAGCGGCAGATCGTAGGACACGACCACGTGGCGCGCCGAGTAATGCATGTTGGTCTGCACGCCGCGCTTCTCGGTGCACAGCGTGATCACCGGGCCGACGTACTCTTGCGGCACGAAGATGCGGCACGCCATGATCGGCTCGCGGAATTCCTCGATGGTCTCGAGCGGCGGCAGGCGCGAGGGGTTGGAGACCTGCTGCACGCTGCCGTCGCGCAGCTGGACCTCGTACACCACGGACGGCGCGGTCGTGATGAGCGTCATGCCGTACTCGCGCTCGAGCCGCTCCTGCACGATGTCCATGTGCAGGAGGCCGAGGAAGCCGCAACGGAAGCCGAAGCCGAGCGCCTGCGACGTCTCGGGCTCGTAGTGGAACGAGGCGTCGTTGAGATGCAGCTTCTCGAGCGCCTCGCGCAGCGCCTCGTATTCGTTCGCTTCCACCGGATAGAGCCCGGCGAAGACCTGCGGCTTCACCTCCTTGAACCCCGGCAGCGGCTGCGGCGCCGGCTTGTCGGCATGCGTGAGGGTGTCGCCGACCTTCGCCTCGCGCAGCCCCTTGACGCCGGCCGTGACGAAGCCCACTTCGCCCGCCGCGAGCGATTCCTTGTGCCGCGACTTCGGCGTGAACACGCCGACCTGCTCGCAGAGGTGCTCGGCGCCGGTGCTCATGAGCAGGATGCGCTCCTTCGGCCGCAGCGTCCCCTCCATCACGCGCACCAGCATGACCACGCCGACATAGTTGTCGAACCACGAGTCGATGATCAGCGCGCGCAGCGGCGCCGCCGGGTCGCCCTTCGGTGCCGGCACGCGTGCGATCACCGCCTCGAGGATCTCGGCGACGTTCTCGCCGGTCTTGGCGCTGGCGCGGATCGCGCTCTGCGCGTCGATGCCGATGACGTCCTCGATCTCCTGCACCGCCTTGGCCGGGTCGGCCGAAGGCAGGTCGATCTTGTTCAGCACCGGGATCACCTCGACGCCCTGCTCGATCGCCGTGTAGCAGTTGGCCACGGTCTGCGCCTCGACGCCCTGCGAGGCATCGACCACCAGCACCGCGCCCTCGCACGCGGCGAGCGAGCGGCTGACCTCGTAGGAGAAATCGACGTGCCCGGGGGTGTCGATGAGGTTCAGCAGGTACGTGTCGCCGTTACGCGCCCGGTACTGCAACGCCGCGGTCTGCGCCTTGATCGTGATGCCGCGCTCGCGCTCGAGCTCCATCGAGTCGAGCACCTGCTCGGCCATCTCACGCTCCTCGAGCCCGCCGCACATCTGGATGAACCGGTCGGCGAGCGTCGACTTGCCGTGGTCGATGTGCGCGATGATGGAAAAGTTGCGAATGTGGCTCTGCGGCATATAAAGAAAGAGGGTGCCCGCGGCCGACGCGTATCAGGGCACCCTCCTCAGGCCGGCTATTCTAGGGGATTTGCTGCAGCACGGCGTCGTCGAGCCGGGTGCGGCACAGCTCTTTGCCCCGGGCGTCGGTGAGCACCGGCACGAAGCGCCCGTAGCGCTCCCTCAGCTCGGGCGAGCTGTCGACATCCAGCTCGTCGAACGCCACGCCGCGCCGGCGCAGCGCCTCGGCCATCTCCTCGCACAGATGGCAGTGGCGCCGTCCGTACAGTTTCAGGCGCACTAGCCTTTGTCGGTGAGGCCGGAGACCGTGACGAACGCCATGATCTCGCCGCGCTTCACCTGCAGCGTGAACACGCTGTTCTTGTCGAGCGAGGCGAGCAGCTTGTTGAACTGCTCGACCGACTTGAGCTCGGTCTGCTGACCCTTGTGGACGAGCGTGAGCAGCACGTCGCCCTTGCGCACGTCGGCGCGCGAATCGGGCCGCACCTCGCTGACCATCAGGCCGTGCGGCAGCTTCATCTCCTTCTTCTGGTCGGCGGTGAGCTCGCTCACCACGATGCCCAGGCGGTTGGCCTGCGCCTCGGGCGCCTTCTGCGGCTTGGGCCGATCGGCCGCCGCCACGCGATCCTCGACCAGCTCGCCGACCGTGATGCTCAGCTTGCGCGTCGCGCCCTTGTGCCACACCTCGAGCGGCACCTGCGATGCCGGACGCGTGCCGCCGACGATGCGCGGCAGGTCGCTCGAGCTCTCGACCGCCTTGCCGTCGAACGAGACGATGATGTCGGTCGCCTCCACGCCCGCCTTCTCGGCCGGGCTGCCCTTCTCCACCGAATTGACGAGCGCGCCGCGCGCGCGATCCAGGCCGAACGAAGTGGCGAGGTCGCGCGTCACTTCCTGGATCACCACGCCGATGCGGCCGCGGGAAACTCGACCCTTGTCTTTCAACTGCTTCTGCACATCCAGGGCAACATCCGCGGGGATGGCGAAGGAGAGGCCCATGAAGCCGCCGGTGCGGCTGTAGATCTGCGAGTTGATGCCGACCACCTCGCCGCGCAGGTTGAAGAGCGGCCCGCCCGAGTTGCCCGGGTTGATCGCCACGTCGGTCTGGATGAACGGCACGAAGTTCTCCTGCGGCAGCGAGCGGCCCTTGGCGCTGACGATGCCCGCGGTCACCGAGTTCTCGAAGCCGAACGGCGCGCCGATCGCCACCACCCACTCGCCCACCTTGAGCTTCCCCGGATCGCCGAAGCGCACCGCCGGCAGGCCCGCGGCGTCGATCTTGATCAGCGCGATGTCGCTGCGCTTGTCGGCGCCGATCACCTTGGCCTTGAACTCGCGCTTGTCGGGCAGCTTGACGTTGATCTCGTCGGCGCCTTCCACGACGTGGGCATTGGTGAGCACGTAGCCGTCGGCGCTGATGATGAAGCCCGAGCCGAGCGAGCGGCTCTCCGAGCGCGGCGAAGGCGCCTGCGGGCCCTGGCCGGGCCCGGGCCGCGGAATGAAGCGCCGGAAGAATTCCTGGATTTCCTCGTCCTCGAGGCCCGGAACCTGCGGCAGCGCCTGCGTGCGCCGCACGGCCTGCGTGGTGCTGATGTTGACCACCGCCGCACCTTGTTCCTCGACGAGCCGCGTGAAATCCGGCAGGTCGCGGCCTTGCGCCAGGGCCGCCGCGCAGAATGCGGCGAGCCACAGGGTGGCCACGGCTCTAATTGTTTGCATGATCCTCTCCTGAGTCCCTAGCGGGACGGCTGCTCATTGGCGGGTCGATACTCCACCGCTTCGGCTATGCGCTGCACGCTGGCAGCGGGCGCCTCGCCCACCACCGTGATGCGATGGTTGGCGAGTTCGCGAGTATAGATGTGGATCGCCCCCAGGCTCGCAAGGCCGGGGCCGCTTTCCTGTCCGGCCTGCAGCGGCTCGATGAAGACCGACACGGCGGCGAGGCCATCGGAGTACACGAGCTGGCCCACCGGACGCGACTCCCCCATGCGGCGCTTCACCTCGACCACCTTCTGGAAGCCGGGCAGCTCGGGCTTGACGCTCCAGCCTTCCAGGCGTGCCGGCACCGCGTCGGCATCCTCGACGCGCCAGGTGCGCGAGTAATGGCGCGGCTTCACCATGTCCGGGGTAACGTGGCCGATCGTCAGCTGCGTGAAAGTAAACTGCTCGACCATTTTCCCCGCCGCGTCGACCGTCATGGCGCGCACCAGCATGCCGCTGTTGACGTCGGCGTAAAGACGGTAGCCGTAGCGCAGGCTGTCCTTCGGCGTCAGCACCACCGCCTGGCATTCAAAGCCGCCGACCCGTTGCTTGTCGCCGAGGCTGATCGCGTAATGCTCGTTGAGCGGGCCGACCCGCTCGGGAAGCACGGCCGGAAAGCTGCGGTTCGGCGTGCGCCGCTCCACCTTCACCACGTTGCTCTGCGGCAGGTAGCAGCGCAGCGTGTCGCGTGTCCGCACGATCTCGCGCGGCATGCCGTCGAGCACTTCCAGACGCTCGACGTCGCCGTCGGCGAGGCGGGTAATGCGCGAGGTCTCGGTGCGACCGCCCTGCTGGTAGACGAAAGTACCGGTGTAAGAAAGCCGGTGCGAAGCGTCCTGGATCTTCTTCAGCCAGGCCAGCGTCTCCGGCGACTGGGCTTGCGCCGCCCCTGCGAGCACCACGCATGCCGCTGCGAGCGTCGCTCGCAGCCTCACTTGGCCGGCTCGTCCATCGGCTCGGAGACCGTGCGCACATAAGGTGCCATGCCCTGCAGGTACACCCGCGGCGAGAAACCCTGGTGCGCAAGAAGGTAGTCGTTGGCGGCCTTCGGCAGCGTCGTCAACCGGACGGCGGGCGCCTTCGGTGGCTGCGCCGGGCCCTGGGCGACCTGCGGACCCCGCTGCGGCGGTGGTCCGAACGCGAGCCAGCCGACCAGGCCTACCGCGGCGACGCTCGCTGCAGCGGCCCACAAGAGGCGCGGCCGCGCCGCGCCGGCTGCGGGCGCAAGGACGGTCGGCTCGGCGGACAGCCGCTCGGCAAACCGGGCGCTGAACCCGTCGGAAAACACCGGCGTGTCGCGCAGGGCGTCGCTGATCAGGTGGTAGGTGCACCACACCTCGAGCGCGGCGCCGTCGCGCCGCAGCGCCTCGAGCGCCTCGGCGCCGGTTCGTTCGTCCAGCTCACCGTCCATCAGCTGCGAGATCTTGTCTTTCATAGAACCCCTACCATCGCTTGTCCTTGCGCGTGCCGAGCAGCGGCCGCAGCTGCTCCGCGATCGCCTCGCGCGCGCGGAAAATGCGCGAGCGTACCGTGCCGATCGGGCAATCCATCACTCTCGCGATGTCCTCATAGCTCATGCCCTCGATCTCGCGCAGCTGGATCGCGGTCCGCAGCTCTTCGGGCAGTTGCTCGATCGTCCGGTTCACCGTCTGTGCGATCTCGTTCGACAGCAGCACGCTTTCCGGCGTGTTGATGTCGCGCAACTGCTCGCCCTCCTCGAAGCCTTCCGCCTCTTCGGCCTCTACCTCGGTCGAGGTCGGCGCCCGCCGCCCCATGGCCATGAGGTAGTTCTTGGCCGTATTGATACCGATCCGGTACAGCCACGTATAAAAGGCGCTGTCGCCACGGAACGCGGGGAGCGCACGGTAGGCCTTGATGAACGCTTCCTGCGTCACATCCTCGACCTCGGAAGGATCGCGGATGAAGCGCGAAAGCAGCCGGCCCAGCTTGCGCTGGTACTTCTCCACGAGGAGCTCGAACGCTCGTTTGTCGCCACGCTGTGCCCGCGCGACCAGCTCGCGGTCGATATCGCGGTCAGACATCGCGTAGCGAGGGCTCCCCACCCCCGGACTGCCGCCCTGCGACTGCGGTCCGTTTGCAACGCCTATGTGCCATAGACGCAGGCTCTTGGAAATAGTTCGGCGCCAGGGCGGCGCCTCTTCAGCGCGCCAGTTGCTCGGCCGCCACGTCCGGCAGCTTGCCCCACAGCGCCCAGACCCGCAGCCTGCGGAACTCGCCGCGCCCGAGCATGTCGGCCGTGACCAGCAGCGTGCGCCCGCCGTACACGCGATCCGCGAGCGGGCCGACGCGCAGCGTCACGAGCAGCCGGCTGACGTACCGGCGCGGAGCCACGCGGCCGCGCACCGCCTCGCCGCTCGCGAGCTGCACGACCACTTCTTCGCCGGCGAGCTCGAGCGCGCGCACCGCGCCGCGGCCGCGCAGCAGCGCACGGCGCCATGCACTGGCGGCGCCGAGCGCGAGCAACGCGCCGCCGACCAGGGCGCCCGCTGCACCTCTCACCAGGAACCACGCCGAAAGCGCAGCGGCGGCATGTGCGGCCATGATCGCGGCGGCAAGCGCGGCGGACGGACGCAGCTCGAGCCGTCGTGCGGCGCTCAAGCGCGCGCCAGGACGAGCGTCCCGTTGGTGCCGCCGAAGCCGAACGAGTTGGACAGCGCGGCGCGGATCGGCATGCGCCGCGCTTCGTTCGGCACGTAGTCGAGGTCGCATGCCGGATCGGGCGTGCGCAGGTTGATGGTCGGCGGCGAAACCTGGTCGCGCAGCGCGAGGGCGGTGAAGACCGCCTCGACCGCACCCGCCGCGCCGAGCAGGTGGCCGGTCATGGACTTGGTCGAGTTGACCGCCACCTTGTAGGCGCGCTCGCCGAGCATGCGCTTGACGGCGATCGTCTCCGCGACGTCGCCGAGCGGCGTGGACGTGCCGTGCGCGTTGATGTAGTCGATGAGCGAAGGGTCGACCTGGGCGTCGCGCAGCGCGTTGCGCATGGCGCGGAACGCGCCGTCGCCGTCCTCGGGCGGCGCGGTCATGTGGTGCGCGTCGGCCGACACGCCGTAGCCGGCGAGCTCGCAATAGATGGTTGCGCGGCGCGCCTTGGCGTGCTCGAGCTCCTCGAGCACCACCGCGCCGGCGCCCTCGCCGAGCACGAACCCGTCGCGCTCCTTGTCCCACGGCCGGCTCGCGCTCGCCGGATCGTCGTTGCGCGTGGAGAGGGCACGCGCCGCGGCGAAGCCGCCCACGGCGAGCTCGCTCACCACCGCCTCCGCGCCGCCGGCGATCATCACGTCGGCATCGCCGTAGCGTATCGACTTCGCCGCCTCGCCGATGCAGTGCGTCGATGTCGTGCAGGCGGTGACCATGGCGAGGTTGGGTCCCTTCGCGCCGAGCTCGATCGAGAGCAGCCCGGCCACCATGTTGATGATGCTGCCCGGGATGAAGAACGGCGAGATGCGCCGCGGGCCGTTCTTGCTCAGCTCGTCGTGCATGGCCTCGATGAGCGGCAGGCCGCCGATGCCGGAGCCGAAGTTGATGCCCACGCGCTCGGCGTTCTCCGGCGTCACCGTCAGCGCCGCGTCGCGCCAGGCCTGCAGGCCGGCCGCCATGCCGTAATGGATGAACAAGTCCATGCGCCGCGCTTCCTTGGGCGACATGTACGGCGCGAGATCGAAGTTCTTCACTTCGCCGGCGATCTGGCAGGCGAGGCGCGAAGGATCGAAGCGCGTGATGCGCGTGATGCCGGGCATGCCGGCGAGGCAGTTTTGCCACGCCTGCGCGACGGTATTGCCGATCGGGCTGACGATTCCCAGCCCCGTGACGACGACTCTGCGGCGCGCCACTTAGGTCTTGGCGTGCGCCTTGATGTAATCGATGGCCTGCTGCACCGTCGTGATCTTCTCCGCCTCCTCGTCGGGGATCTCGGTCTCGAACTCCTCCTCGAGCGCCATGACGAGCTCCACGGTGTCGAGCGAATCGGCGCCCAGGTCGTCGACGAAGGACGATTCGTTCTTGATCTCGGCCTCGTTGACGCCCAGCTGCTCGGCGATGATTTTCTTGACCGCTTGCTCGATGTTTTCCATCGCTGCTCCTTCCCAAAAAGGGGGCGTATTTTACGACATGTACATGCCGCCGTTGACGTGCAGGACCGCGCCGGTCACGTAGCCCGCGCCGGGCGAAACGAGATAGCCGACCGCCGCCGCGACGTCGCCGGCGGCGCCCAGCCGGCCGAGCGGGATCTGCGCGAGCAGCGCGTTTCTCTGCTCGTCCGACAGCGCGCGCGTCATGTCGGTGTCGATGAATCCCGGGGCGACGCAGTTCACCGTGATGTTGCGGCTGCCGAGCTCGCGCGCCAGCGACTTGGTCATGCCGACCACGCCGGCCTTGGCGGCCGCGTAGTTCGCCTGTCCGGGGTTGCCCGCCGCGCCCACCACCGAGGTGATGTTGACGATGCGCCCCCAGCGCGCCTTCATCATGCCGCGCATCACCGCGCGCGACAGGCGGAACACCGCGCGCAGGTTGGTGTCGAGCACCTCGTCCCAATCGCCATCCTTCATGCGCAGCGCCAGGTTGTCGCGCGTGATAGCGGCGTTGTTGACGAGGATCGCCACGTCCCCGAGCTCCTTCTGGATCGTCTCGACCAGCGCGTCGCAACGGCTCGCGTCCTTCACGTCGAGCACCTTGCCGATGCCCGGCACATTGGCCGCGCCGGCTTCGCTGGTCGAAGTGCCGACGACTTTCGCGCCGAGCCGTTGCAGCTCCTGCGCGATCGCGTGGCCGATGCCGCGCGAGGCGCCGGTGACGAGAGCCACTCTACCTTCCAGCATGGTCATCCTTTCAGCGCGCCGAGCGCCTGCTCGACGGCCGCGCGGTCGGCGAGCGTGAACGACTGCACCTGCGGCGCGATGCGCTTGGTCATGCCGGCGAGCACCTTGCCGGGACCGCATTCGACGATGTGCGTGGCGCCCATCGCCGCCATCGCCTGGATCGTCTCGACCCAGCGCACCGGCGAGGCGGCCTGGCGCACCAGCGCATCCCTGATCGACGCCGGCTCGCTCTCCACCTTCACGTCGACGTTGTTGACCACCGGGAGCGCGGTTTTCCGCAGCGCAACGCTGCTCAGGTAATCGCGCAGCCGCTCCGCCGCGGGCCGCATCAACGTGGAATGAAAAGGCGCGCTCACGGGCAGCGCCATGGCGCGCTTCGCGCCGCGCAGCTTGCACTTCTCGATCGCCCGGTCCACCGCGGCCTTCTCGCCGGCGATGACGACCTGTCCGGGCGCGTTGAAATTGACCGCCTGCACTTCGCCGTCGGCCTCGGCGCACGCCGCCCTCGCCGCCGCGTCGTCCAAGCCGAGGATCGCCGCCATGGCGCCCTGCCCCGCCGGCACCGCGTCCTGCATCGCCTGCGCTCGGAAGCGAACCAGCGGCAGGCAGTCCCTGAAGCTCACTGCTGCGGCTGCCGTGAGCGCCGTGTACTCGCCGAGCGAATGGCCGGCGACCACGGCGGGCGCCGGGCCGCCGAGCGCGCGCCAGGCGCGGTAGACGGCGTAGCCCGCTGTCACCATCGCCGGCTGCGTGTTGACCGTCAGGTTGAGCGTCTCCGCCGGCCCCTCGTCCAGCAGGCCAACGAAATCGGCGCCGAGAACGGCCGCGGCCTCTGCGCGAACCGAGGCGATTTCCGGAAGGCCGTCGTAGCCGCGCAGCATGCCCACCGACTGCGAGCCCTGGCCGGGGAAGACCATCGCGAGCTTCATAGCGTCACCACGCAGGAGCCCCAAGTGAAGCCGCCGCCGACCCCTTGCAGCAACAGCCGCTGCCCGGCGCGGATGCGCCCAGCGCGCACGTACTCGTCGAGGGCGAGCGGTACCGATGCGGCCGAGGTATTGCCATGATGGTCCACCGTCACCACCAGCTTCTCGCGCGCCAGATCGAGCTTGCGTGCCACTGCCTCGAGGATGCGCACGTTGGCCTGGTGCGGGATCAGCCAGTCGACATCCGCGAGCGTGAGGCCAGCCTTGGCGAGCGTCTCGCGCGCCGACTCCTCGAGCACACGGACCGCGAACTTGAACACCGCCTGCCCGTCCATCTGCAGGAACGGCGAGCCGGCTATGCCGCCACGACACACGTTGCCCGGCACCGAGAGCATGCCCGCGTGGCTGCCGTCGGCGCGCAGCACGCTCGCATGGATGCCCGGCTTCGCGGCGGCGGCGAGGACCACCGCGCCGGCGCCATCGCCGAACAGCACGCACGTGCCGCGATCGTTCCAGTCGAGGATGCGCGAGAACACTTCCGCCCCGACCACGAGCGCCGTCTTGTGGCTGCCGCTGCGGATGAAGCTGTCGGCAGTGGCGAGCGCATAAACGAAACCGCTGCAGACGGCCTGCACGTCGAAGGCGGCGCTGCCCTTCGCGCCGAGCTTCGCCTGCACGAGACACGCGGTGCTCGGGAAGACAAAGTCGGGGGTCGAGGTCGCCACGATGATCAAATCGATATCGCCGGCCGCGACGCCGGCCGAGCGAAGCGCGGCGCTGGCCGCCTGCAGCGCGAGGTCGCTCGAAGTCTGCCCTTCGTCGGCGATGTGCCGGCTGCGGATTCCGGTGCGCTCGCGGATCCAGGCGTCGCTCGTCTCCAGTCGGCGCGCGAAGTCATCGTTCGTCATGATGCGCGGCGGAAGGTGGCTCCCCGTGCCGACGATGCGTGAGAAGATCATGCCGAAATTCCAAGCTGCGCCATGCGCTGCGCAATGCGCTGCGGCACATCGTTGCGCACCTCGTCGAGCGCGCGCTCGAGCGCCTGACCGAAGGCGAACACACCGGCCGAGCCGTGGCTCTTGATGACGATGCCCTTCAGCCCGAGCAGGCTCGCGCCGTTGTACTTGCCGGGATCCATGCGCGCGCGCAGCGCGTTGCGCACCGGGGTCGCGAGCAGCGCGAGCGCCTTGCGCCATGGGTTGCGCATGAATTCGTGGCGCAGGAAGCCGACGATCATCTGCGCCACGCCTTCGGAGGCCTTCAGCAGCACGTTGCCGACGAACCCGTCGCACACCACTACGTCGGTCGTTCCTTTGTAGATGTCGTCGCCCTCGACGTTGCCCTGGAAATTGAGGCCGCTCGAGCGCAGCAGCTCCGCGGCTCTTTTCACCGTGTCATTGCCCTTGATGTCCTCCACGCCGATGTTGAGCAGGCCGACGCTCGGCCGCTCCTTGTGGTCGACGGCGGAGACGAGCATCGCGCCCATGACGCCGAACTGCATCAGCTGCTCGGGCGTACAGTCGACGTTGGCGCCGAGATCGAGGACGTAGGTGTAGCCGCCCCTCATGTTGGGCAGGACCGTCGCGATCGCCGGGCGGTCGATGCCGGGCAGCGTCTTCAGCACGAAGCGCGAGATCGCCATCAGCGCGCCGGTGTTGCCGGCACTCACGCACGCATGCGCTTCGCCGTTCTTGACCAGGTTGACCGCCACGCGCATCGACGAGTCCTTCTTGTAGCGCAACGCGAGCGCCGGGGGCTCGTCCATCGCCACAACCTCGCTCGCCGCGCAAATACGAAGGCGATCGCGCTCGCCGCCCGCCACGCCGCGCGCTGCCAGTTCACGCGCCAGCGCCTCGGGCTCGCCGACCAGAACGACCGCGACGTCCGGCCAGCGCGAATGGAAGTCGAGCGCAGCCGGCACCGTCACATGGGGGCCGTGGTCTCCGCCCATGCAATCGACCGCTACCGTGATCAGCGGGGTTACTCGCCTTTGGTCTTGACGACCTTCTTGCCGCGGTAGAACCCCGTCGGGCTGACGTGGTGCCGCAGGTGCGTCTCGCCGGTGGTGGGCTCGACGGCGAGCGCCGGGTTGCTCAGGTGATCGTGCGCCCTGTGCATGCCGCGGCGCGACGGGGACTTCTTGTTCTGCTGGACTGCCATGGTGAAGCTCCTCTTTGTCTCAATGCTTCAGTTTGTCGCG
>CAYZFN010000225.1:0-39876 GCA_964477695.1 uncultured Enterobacteriaceae bacterium
CGGTGCCTCCGGCGCGATCGGCTCGGAAGCCGTGGCGCGCTCGTCTCCCGACGGCTACACGCTGCTGCTCGGCGCGACCACCACGCACGGCATCAACCCGGCCTTCAATCCGAAGAGCCTGCCTTACGACGCGGTCAAGGACTTCACGCCGGTCAGCCTGGTCGCGACTATCCCGCATGCGCTGGTCGTCAACGCCAAGTCGCCGGTCAGCTCCGTGCAGGACCTCGTCAAGCTCGGTAAGACACGCTCGCTCAACTACGGCTCCGCGGGCAACGGCTCGCCGCATCATCTCGCCGCCGAGCTCTTCAAGTCGCTCACCGGCATCCAGGCGGTGCACGTGCCCTACAAGGGCTCGGGCCCGGCGCTCGCCGACCTCATCGCCGGCAACCTCGACTTCGTGTCGGTCGAGTACACGGCCGCCGAGCCGCACATCAAGAGCGGCAAGCTGAGGGCGCTCGCGATCGCGACCAAGGAGCGCGTCCCCGGCCTCGATCTGCCGACCGTCGCCGAAGCCGGCTATCCCGGCTTCGAGGTGACGTCGTGGTACGCGATCTTCGGCCCGGCCGGCATGCCGATGGACGTGACCGCCAAGCTCTCGAGCGAGATCCACAAGGCGGTGACGCAAACCGACCTGCGCGAGCGGCTGAAGGGCATAGGCACGACGCCGATCGGCAGCACCCCGGAAGAGCTCGCTGCTTTCCAGCGCAATGACATCGCGCTCTGGACGCGCGTAGTGAACAGCGCCGGCATCAAGCCCGAGCAATGAAGCTGCCGGCGTTCGAATACGTCGCGCCGGCGAGCATCGACGAGGCGGTGAAGCTGCTCGCGGCGCATCCGGGCGCCAAGGCGCTCGCGGGCGGGCAGAGCCTGCTGCCGACGATGGCATTCCGCCTCGCGACGCCGGCGATGCTGGTCGATCTGCGGAAGATCGAAGACCTGCGGCGCATCTCGATTCGTCCCGAAGGCGTAACGCTGGGGGCGAGGGTTCGCTGGCGCGACATCCTGGACGACGCTCGCCTGCGGGAAGCGCAGCCCTTGCTCGTCGAAGCGGTGTCGCACGTCGCGCATTACCAGATCCGCAACCGCGGCACCGTGGGCGGCAGCCTGGCGCACGCCGATCCTGCGGCGGAGCTGCCCGGCATTGCGGTGAGCTGCGACGCGCAGATTGCGATAAAAGGCGCCCATCAGTCGCGAATCGTTCCCGCAAAAGACTTTTTCACCGGCGCTCTGTCCACGGTGCTCGCGGACGACGAGCTGGTCGTCGAGCTGCGCCTGCCCGCGTGGCCGCGCGGCCGGCGCTGGGCGTTCGAGGAGTTCTCGCGCCGGCGCGGCGACTTCGCGCTCGCCGGCATCGCCGTCTTTTACGACCTCGGCGCCCGCGACGAGGTCGTTGATGCACACATAGGCGTCATCGGCGCCTGCCTGCGGCCGCACCGCGTCGCGCCGGCCGAGGACGTCCTCAACGGGAGATCCTTGACCCGGGAAATCATTGCCAAGGCGGCGCGGGCGCTGGAAGCCGCGCTCGAGCCGCCGAGCGACCTGCACGCGCCGGCGGCCTATCGGCGCGCGCTGGCCGGGACGCTGCTCGAGCGCGCGCTGGAGAGAACGCTTTGAAGATCCGCTTCACCCTGAACGATCGCGAGGTCGCGGTCGACGTGCCGCCGCGCACGACGCTCGCCGACTGCATCCGCCACGTCTGCCTGCAGACCGGCACGCATGTCGGCTGCGAGCACGGCGTGTGCGGGGCTTGCACCGTCATCGTCGACGGCGCGGCGGTGCGTTCCTGCCTCATGCTGGCGGTGCAGGCCGAAAGCGCGCGCATCGTCACCGTCGAGGGACTGTCGAGCGAGGACGCGCTCTCGCCGCTGCAGGCGGCGTTCCGCAAGCATCACGCGCTGCAGTGCGGTTTCTGCACGCCCGGGATGCTGGCGACGGCGCACGCGCTTCTCACCGAGGAGCCGCACGCCGACAAGGACCGCATCCGCGAGGTGCTGTCCGGAAATCTGTGCCGCTGCACGGGCTACATTCCGATCGTCGAAGCGGTCTACGAAGCACGAGCGGCGTACCGCAAATGATCGGCAAGCCCGTGGAGCGCTTCGAGGACCTGCGGCTGCTGCGCGGCCGCGGCAGCTATGTCGACGACCAGCACGCCGAAGGCATGGTGCATGCGGCGATCCTGCGCAGCCCCATCGCGCATGGCCGCATCCGCGGCTTGAACTTTGAAAAAGCCGAATCCATGCGAGGCGTGCACGCCGTGCTGACGGCTCGCGATGTCGCGAAAGGCGGGGCGGTGCCGACCATTCCGCTCAGGCTTGCGCCGCTTCCGGAGCTCGTGCCGTTCGAGCAGCCGGTGATCGCGAAGGGAGAAGTGAACTATGTCGGCGAGCCGATTGCGGTCGTGCTCGCCGATACGCTCGCGATCGCCGAGGATGCGCTCGACGCGATCGAGCTCGACCTCGAGCCGCTGTCGGCGATCGTCGATTGCCGGCAAGGGCGTCTCGCCATCAAGTACACCGCGACGAAAGGCGACGCGCTCGCCGCCACCGCACCCTATAGGCGCAAAGAGAGGTTCGCCGTGCAGCGGCATACCGCGGTGTGCATGGAGCCGCGCGGTCTGTTAGCGAAGTGGGATGGAGGGAAAACCAAGCTGACGGTCTCGGGCGCGGCCAAGGTGCCGTTCTCGACGCGCCGCATGCTCGCCAGGAACATGGATCTGCCCGAGGAATGCATCGACATGCTGGAGCCCGACGTGGGCGGCGGCTTCGGCGTGCGCGGCGAGTTCTATCCCGAGGACTTCCTGATTCCCTTCGCCGCGCGGCGGCTCGGCCGGCCCGTCAAGTGGACCGAGGACCGGCGCGAGAACCTGCTCGCCTCGAACCACTCGCGCGAGATGCAGTGCGAGATCGAGATCCTGTGCCAGCGCGACGGCACGATCGTCGCGCTGCGCGGCGCCGCCTGGGTCGACATGGGCGCCTACATGCGCGCCAACGGCTCCGTCCCGCCGCGCAACGTCGCGCAGTTCCTGTCCGGCCCTTACCGGGTGGCGAACGTGCACATGGAGTCCTTCGCGCTGCTCACGAACAAGACGCCGGTCGGGACGTATCGCGGACCGGGCCGCTTCGAGGCCGATTTCTTCCGCGAGCGCCTGATCGACATGGCGGCGAAGGACCTCGGCATCGACCCGGTGGACTTTCGCCGCCGCAACCTGCCCGCACCGCAGGAGATGCCGTATCCGCTCGCCACCGTGCGACCGCCCGAGAAGACCGAGGAGCTCGACAGCGGCGACTATGCCGCGGCGCTGGATCGCTGCCTCAGGGAATTTAACTGGGACGAAAAGGCGGCTCTCAACGGGAAATCCATTGCCGGCCGCTACCACGGCGTGGCAGTGAGCTGCTTCATCGAAGGCGGCGCCGCCGGGCCGCGCGAGAACGCGCGCATCGACCTGCACGACGATGGCAGCGCGACGGTGTCGGTCGGCTCGGCGAACGTCGGCCAGGGCCTGGAGACGGTCTGCGCGCAGATCGCCGCCGAAGCGCTCGGCCTGCCGCTCGAGCGGATTCGGGTGCTGCACGGCTCGACGACCGTTCTCAAGGAAGGCTTCGGCGCGTTTCACTCGCGCTCGGTGGTGATGGGCGGCTCGGCGATCCTCGACGCGGCCAAGAAGCTGAAGGCGTCGGGCGGAAAATCCGCCGAGGGCAGCTTCGCCGGCCACAAGCACACCTATTCGTACGGCGCGGCCGCGGCGCATGTCTCGGTCGACCCGCGCACCGGCCATGTGCGGCTCGAGGACTACGTGATGGTCGAGGACGTCGGGCGCGTCATCAATCCGCTCACCGCGACCGGGCAGGCGATCGGCGCCGTGGTCCAGGGGCTGGGCGGCACGCTGCTCGAGCACCTGCAGTACGACGCCGACGGGCAGTTCCTCACCGCCTCGCTCGCCGATTACCTGCTGCCGAGCGCCGGCGACTTTCCGCGCATCCGCGCCATCATGACCGGCGAGTCGCCTTCGCCGAACAACCCGCTCGGCGCGAAGGGCGCGGGCGAAGGCGGCATCGTGCCGGTCGGCGGCGTGGTCGCCAATGCCGTGGCGGCAGCGCTCGCGCCGCTCGGCGCGGAGCCGCGCGAGCTGCCGTTGTCGCCGCCGCGAGTGTGGGCGCTCGTGCGCGCTCAGCTCGAGCGGCGCTCGAGCCGGTAGCGCAGCACGTGCTCGCCGTGGTTGGCGGCGGTTCGGCCGAGGCCGATCCAGCCGCGCTCGCCGAGCACCGCCTGCTCGCGGCGCAGGCGCAGCTCGCGCTCGCCGCCGTCGACCATGAGGTAGGTGCCGTTTGACGACTGGTCGGCGATGATAAACTGCGAATCGCGGCCGAAGACGCGCGCGTGCAGCCGCGAGGCATGCTCGCTCGGCACGACGACGTCGTTGGACGCGTCGCGGCCGATGCGCAGGCTGCCGCTCGCCTCGACGACGAAGCTCTCGCCGCCGTAGGACAGCTTGAGGACCCATTCGCCTGTGCCGACGAGATCCGACTGCAGCGCGTCGACCGCGGTGAGATCGGCGTCGGAGCGCCACACCACCTCGCACACCATCACCGGCGCGCCGCGGCCGCGGATCTGCGTCTCGTAGAGGTCGCGGCAGCGGCCGCGCAGGCCGGGCGAGAGCGCCTCCACGGTCTGCCGGGTCGTCAGCACCTGCAAGGGATTCGCGAGCGACATGAGGCGCGCGCAGACGTTGACCGTATCGCCGAACACGTCGTTGGCCGCGACGACCACCGGCCCATAGTTGTAGCCGACCTTGATCCTGAGCGGCGCCGACTCGCCGGTGCCGAGCTCGTAGGCGGCCTGCTGCATCTCGCACGCGGCGCGGAACGCGGCATCGGGCTCGCCGAAGTCGCAGATCATGCCGTCACCGACCGTCTTGACCACCACGCCGCCCGCCGTCTGCACCTGCCTCGCCAGCACCGCCAGGACGCGGGAAATCTGGGCCAGCGCGGCGGCATCGCCGGCGGTCTCGTAGATCGACGTGCTGTCGCACACGTCGGCAAAGAGGATCGCGCGCCGCTGCTCGGCCATGCTCATACCTTGAAGCCGTGGCTGCGGAACCAGCGCGCGCTGCCGGGATGCAACGGCACGTCGCGCGGCGTCGCCTCGGTCTCGAGGCCGAGCGCGCCCATGCCGGCGTGCGGGCCGCGCGCGTTGAAGTCTTCCCAGACGATCTCGCGCTCGCGCGCGTGGATGGCGTCGACGATCCTGTAGGCGATGTCCTCGGCAAGGTCGGCGCGCGCATAAAGCGGCCAGCCGCTGAAGTCGATGCACGCGTAGTCGGCGTCGAGCCCGCGGTAAGTCCCGGCCGGCATCACGACGCGCCGCCAGCCGAGCTCGCCCAGCCGGGCGAATGTTTCCGGCTCGAGCGAAAGCGGCTTGTATCCCGCGGCGAGCGCGCGCTCGAGCCAGAGCGCGAGGCCCTCGTCCATCACCGCGTCGACCGCGCCCGCGGCGAGCGCCTCCAGCCTGCGGCGGTCGCCCGGCCCGCCGTTCATCTGCAGGTGGCCGCCCCAGCGCTCGAGCTCCCCGAGCGAGAAGCCGTACAAGGCAAAGAGCTGGTTGATCAGATCGCGCGTGGAGTGCGTCGGGTCCTCGCGCGTCGAGAGCCTGAGCGGCAAGCGCTTCGCCGCGACGTCGGCGAGCGAGCGGATGCCGGTGCGCGGATGCACGGCGATCGCGAAGCGGTCCCACGAGGGATAGTTGGCGAGGATGACGAGCGGCAGCGGCCGATCGAACAGGCCCTTGCCGCGCACCGCCTGGGTGAGCAGCGCCGAGGGATTCACCATGGCCGCCTCGAGCTCGCCGCGCGCCACGGCGTGCGCGAGCACCGGCGAGCCGACCGACATGCGCAGCCACGGCCGGTAAGAGGCGCCCGAGCCGCTGCCGACGCTGATGCAGAGGTCGCGGTTGCCGGTGTACGGCGTCGCCGGATCGCCGGCAATCTGCAGCCCGATCTCCCAGAGGAACTTGGCGCGGATGAACTGCGCGCCCTTCGGCAGGTAGTCCATGCAGTCGTTAAACGACGATCGGCGGCGCGAGATCGCTCGGCGTGTCGATATCGCGGATCACCCCTGGGTCGCCCACGGGGATCTTCACCAGCCGCGTCTCATTCTCCCGAAGCAGCTGTTTTGCGCCCTCGTCCCCGCGCAGGTCAAGCAGAGAATCGAAAAAAATGCCGCCAATGCCGACCGGATGGCCGCGCCGCGCGCGGAAATAAGGCGCGGCCAGCGCCGCCCCGCCTTCCAGCGACGCGCGCACCGCAGCGATGGAGGTGCGGCGGATAAAAGGCATGTCGGCCAGCGCGACGAGGTAGCCGTCGGCCCGCCCCGCGGCCCGCGCCGCGTAGGCGAGGCTCGCGCCCATGCCTTCGGCGGCGTTCTCGAAGACCACCGCCTCGCATCCCTCTTCCCGAAGAAGGGAAACCAGATCGGAAGACCGGACCACGGCTACGACGCGTGAAACTTCGGAGCGCAGATGGCGCGCCGACTGCACGGCGATCGGCACGCCGTGCGGCAGCGCGTGACGCAGCTTGTCGGAGCCGAAGCGGCTCGCCGAGCCTGCCGCGAGCAGCAGGCCGATGATGTTCAAGTCGTCGGCGTCTTGACTTCGCAGGCGGAGGGGTCGAAGCGCCGCTCGGGCTTGGCCGCCCAGGTCGGCTCGGGCACGCCATGCCGGACCGCGGTCATCTCGGCCAGGATCGCCACCGCGATCTCGGGCGGGGTCTTGGAGCCGAGGTAGAGACCCACCGGCCCGCGCAGCCGCGCGATCTCGTCCGTCGACACGTCGAACTCCTCGAGCCGCTTGCGGCGCGCGTCGTTGTTCTTCTTCGAGCCGATCGCGCCGACGTAGAACGCGGCCGACTTGAGCGCTTCCATGAGCGCCAGGTCGTCGAGCTTCGGATCGTGCGTGAGCGCCACCACGGCGCTGTGGCCGTCGAGGTTCAGCTCGCGCACCACGTCGTCGGGCATGCCGCGGTCGAGCGGCACCGCGGCCAGGTCCCAGCCGGCGGCGTATTCCTCGCGCGGATCGATCACCACGACGTGATAGTCGAGCATGCGCGCCATCTCGGCGAGGTAGCGCGTCAGCTGGCCGGCGCCGATCAGCACCAGCCGCCAGCGCGGGCCGTGCACGGTCGAGAGCACTCTGCCGTCGAACTCGAGCACGTCCTGCCAGCGACCCGGCTCCAGCGTGGCGCGGCCGCTCTCCATGTCGACGCGCCGCTTCACCAGCTGCTGTTCGGAAATTCTCTCCAGGAGTTGTGCGAGGCCGCTTGCGTCCGAAATCGGTTCCAGGACCAGCTGCAGCGTCCCGCCGCAAGGAAGGCCCCAGCGCGTCGCTTCCTCGTTGGTGACGCCGTAGGTGATGAGCTCGGGCTTGCTCGCCGTGGCGAGCTTGGCGCGCACCTTGTCCACGAGGTCGTCCTCGACGCAGCCGCCCGACACCGAGCCGACGATCTGGCCGTCGTCGCGAATCGCCACCATCGCGCCCACCGGGCGGGGCGCCGAGCCCCAGGTCTTGACGATCGTGCCGAGCGCGGCGCGGTGGCCGCTCTTGCGCCACGCCTGCGCGGTGCGCAGCACTTCGATATCCACACTGTCCATAGCGCTAGCCTCGAGGAAATGTTATCGCAACTCGGCAACCTTTATCGCCCGCGCCGTCGCCGATGACGATCGCGGCGCCGTGCCCGGCGGCGATCTCGCGCACGATCGCGAGCCCGAGGCCGCTGCCCGTGCCCGGCGTGCCGGGCACGCGGTAGAAACGCTCGACCACGCGCTCGCGCTCGGCGGGCGGAATACCGGGACCGTCGTCCTCCACCTCTGCAAACGGCTGCCCGCTCCGATTGCCGGTGCGCACGGTGACGCGGCCGCCGCGCGGGGTGTACTCGATGCCGTTGTGCACCAGATTCGCGAGCGCCTCGCGCAGCAGGAACGCGTCGCCGCGCACCGACGCCGGCGCGAGGTCGAAGCCAAGGTCGACGTCGCGCGCGAGCGCCTGGTGCACCCACGCGTCGGCCTCGGCCTCGACCAGCGACTTGAGATCGACCTGCGACGCGTCGCCGCGCGCGCCGGGCTCGGCGCGCGCGAGCGCCAGCAGCTGGTTGGCAAGGCGCGCCGTGCGGATCGTCGCCTGGTGCACCTGCTCGAGCTCGCCGCGCGCCGGCTCGGGCAGCGGCTTGGCGAGCGCGAGCTCGGTGTGCGCGCGCAGGCCGGCGAGCGGCGTGCGCAGCTGGTGCGCCGCGTTGGCGAGGAAGCGCTGCTGGTTGCGGCTCGCCAGCGCCAGCTGGTTGAGCAGATCGTTCAGCGCCGAAACCAGCGGCCGCGCTTCCTCCGGCGTGCCGGCGGGCTCGATCGCGCGCAGGTCGCCCGGCGAGCGCACCTTGATCTCGTCGGAGAGCCGGGCGAGCGGCGCGAGGCCGCGCTTCACGCCGAACCAGACGATGATCAGCGTCGCCGCGGCGATCAGCATCTCGGGCAGCAGCGTGGAGAACAGGATGTCGCGCGCGAGGCGGTTTCGCTTCACCATCGTCTCGGCCACCTGCACGCGGCACAGCGCGTCGCCGCATTTCGCGGCGAGCGCTATCGCGCGCACTTTCTGTCCCTTGTAGGCGGTGTCGTAGGAGACGGGCAGGTTGCGCGCTTCGCTGGGCGGGCCGGGCAGCCCTTCGTCGCCGGCGATCTGCTCGCCGGAGGGGCCCACCACGCTGTAGTACACGGTGTCGTAGCTATCGCGGCGCAGCACCTGGTCGACCGCGACCGGCAGCGTCAGCTTGTAGCCCGAGACGTCGCTGCGGATGTAGGTGCCGAGCGAGATGCCGACGTCGATCAGCCCCTGGTCGTAGGCCGCGGTGGCCGGCTCGAGCGAAGGGTAGTAGGCGACCAGCGCACCGAGCACGAGCAGCGCCGCGATCGGCGGCAGCAGCATCCGCAGGAGGTGAGCGCGCAGGCTCCGGGAGGCGGGCATCTTGCGCTCGACCCCTCCCGGCTTAAGCTGCCTTGAACTCTTCCAGCATGTAGCCGAAGCCGCGCACCGTGCGGATCTTTATTCCGGCCGGCTCGAGCTTGGCGCGCAGGCGCGAGACAAAGACCTCGATCGCGTTCGGCGAGAGCTCGTCGCCCCAGCCGGCCACTGCCTGGATGATCGCTTCCTTCGAGACGATCTTCTCGACCCGGCCGAGCAGCACCTCGAGCACCGCCCATTCGCGAGCCGCCAGCTCGAGCGGCTCGTTCCTTAAGAAAGCGCGCCGCGCGACGGTGTCGAGCGTGAGCGGCCCGTGCACGATGCGCGGGCCGCCGTGCGCCTGCGAGCGGCGCAGGAGCGCGCGCACGCGCGCCGTGAGCTCGGGCATGGCGAAGGGCTTCACCATGTAGTCGTCGGCGCCGAGGTCGAGGCCGCGCACCCGGTCGTCGACCGCGTCGCGCGCGGTGAGCACCAGCACCGGCAGCGGCCCGCTGGTCGGCGTGGTCTGGGCGCGCAGGCGGCGCAGCACCTCGAAGCCGTCGATCTGCGGCAGGCCGATGTCCAGGATCACGAGATCGAAGCGCTCCTGCGAGGCGGCAAGCACGGCCTGCTCGCCGCGCGAGGTCACGTCGACGGCGTGCCCTTCAGCTTCCAGGATGCGACGCAGCCCGGAGGCGAGGGGCGCATCGTCTTCAACGATAAGCAGTCTCATGGGCTCCCGTGCGTGCCCATCATACGCTCTTGCCGCTGGCGATTCGTATGGCTAGCATTCCTTCCCCCACCAGCAACTTTATCCAGCGAGGAGGAGAGCCCGCAATGGTGAAGGTATCCATGAAGGTCAATGGCAAGCCGGTCTCCGCCGAGGTCGAAGGCCGTACGCTGCTCGTGACGTTCATCCGCGAGAACCTGCGTCTCACGGGCACGCACGTCGGCTGCGACACGGCGCAATGCGGCGCCTGCACCGTGCACATGAACGGCAAAGCGATAAAGAGCTGCTCGATCGTCGCCATGCAGGCCGAAGGCGCTGACATCCTCACCATCGAGGGCGTGGCCAAAGCCGACGGCACCTTGCACCCCATGCAGGCGGCGTTCAAGGAGAACCACGGCCTGCAGTGCGGGTTCTGCACGCCGGGAATGGTGATGAACGCGCTCGATTTCGCGAAGAACCATCCGAATCCCACCGAGCAGGAAGTGCGCGAGAGCCTGGAAGGCAACCTGTGCCGCTGCACCGGCTATCACAACATCGTCAAGAGCATCATCGCAGGTGCCCGTGCAATGTCGGGAACTGCGGCTGGCGCGAAAGGATGAGCCATGAATGCACCGCTGATTGGCGCCCGCATCGCCCGTAAGGAAGACTATCGCTTTCTCACCGGCAGCGGGCAGTACACCGACGACATCGCGCTGCCCAACCAGACGTATGCCGCGTTCGTGCGCTCACCGCATGCGCACGCCGCGTTGACATCGGTCAAGACCGACAAAGCGAAGAAAGCGCCCGGCGTCATCGCCGTCTACACCGGCGCGGACCTCGCGGCGGCGAAAGTCGGCGGCCTGCCGTGCGGCTGGCTGATCACCGACGTCAAGGGCCAGCCGATGAAGGAGCCGCCCTATCCGCCGCTTGCGCAGGGCAAGGTGCGCCACGTCGGCGAGCGCGTTGCGGTGGTGATCGCCGAGACCGCCGCACAGGCGAAAGACGCCGCCGAGCTGGTCGAGGTGGACTATCAGGTCCTGCCCGCGGTCGCTGATCCGAAGAAGGCGCAATCCGCGAAGCCCCTGCATGACATCGCGCCGGACAACACCTGCTACGTCTGGGCGCTCGGCGACAAAGCGGCAGTGGATGCTGCGTTCGCGAAGGCGGCGCACGTGACGAAGCTCGACTTCGTCAACAACCGCCTCATTCCGAACGCCATCGAGCCGCGCGCGGCGAACGCGACCTATGCGCGCGCCGACGACTCGTACACGCTGTACGTCGCGAGCCAGAACCCGCACGTCGAGCGGCTGCTGATGACCGCGTTCGTGCTCGGCCTGCCCGAGAGCAAGGTGCGCGTGGTGGCGCCCGACGTGGGCGGCGGCTTCGGCTCGAAGATCTATCTTTATCCCGAGGATGTGGTCGTCACCTGGGCCGCGCGCCAGCTGGCACGCCCGGTGAAGTGGACCGCCGAGCGTTCCGAGTCCTTCGTCTCCGATGCGCACGGGCGCGACCACGCCACGACCGCCGAGCTCGCGCTCGACAAGGACGGCAAGTTCCTCGCCATGCGCGTGCGCACGACGGCGAACCTCGGCGCCTATCTCTCGACTTTCGCCTCGTGCATCCCGACCATCCTCTACGCGACGCTGCTCGCCGGGCAGTACACCACGCCGATCATCTACTGCGAGGTGACCGCGGTGTTCACCAACACCGTGCCGGTCGACGCGTATCGCGGCGCCGGGCGTCCGGAAGCGACCTACGTGGTCGAGCGGCTGGTCGAGACCGCGGCGCGCGAGATGAAGATCGACCCGGCCGAGATCCGCCGGCGCAACTTCGTCCGCAACTTCCCTTACCAGACTCCGGTCGCGCTGCAATACGACACCGGCAACTACGAGGCGACGCTCGACGCCGCCATGAAGCTCGGCGACGTGAAGAACTTTCCGCAGCGGAAAGACGAAGCGCTGAGGCGCGGCAAGCTGCGCGGCCTCGGCTACGCCTGCTACATCGAGGCGTGCGGCATCGCGCCGTCCAACGTCGCGGGCAGCCTCGGCGCGCGCGCCGGACTCTTCGAGGCAGGCGAGATTCGGGTGCATCCCACCGGCACGGTCACGGTCTTCACCGGCTCGCATGCACACGGCCAGGGACACGAGACGACTTTTGCGCAGGTGGTCGCCGACCGGCTGGGCCTGGGCATCGAGCAGGTCGAGGTCGTGCACGGCGACACCGCGAAGATCCTGTTCGGCATGGGCACCTACGGCTCGCGCTCGCTCGCAGTAGGAGGCACGGCGATCGTTAAAGCTTTGGATAAAGTAATTGCAAAAGGAAAGAAGATCGCCGCGCACCTGCTCGAGGCGTCGGAGGCCGACATCGAGTACAACCGCGGCGAGTTCAAGGTCGCCGGCACCGACAAGAAGAAGATGTTCGGCGAGGTGGCATTCGCCGCCTATGTGCCGCACAACTACCCGCTCGACAAGCTCGAGCCCGGCCTGAACGAAAACGCGTTCTACGACCCGACCAACTTCACCTTCCCGGCGGGAAGCTACGTCTGCGAGGTGGAAGTCGATCGCGAGACCGGCGCGACGCAGATCGTCTCGTTCACCGCGGTGGACGACTTCGGCAAGATCATCAACCCGATGATCGTCGAGGGCCAGGTGCACGGCGGGCTCGCGCAGGGCATCGGCCAGGCGCTGACCGAGCAGTGCGCCTACGACTCGACCGGGCAGCTGCTCTCGGGCACGTTCGCCGATTATTCGATTCCGCGCGCGAACGACGTGCCGCTCTTCAAGATCGACACTCGCGAGACGCCCTGCACGCACAACCCGCTCGGCGTGAAAGGCTGCGGCGAAGCCGGCGCGATCGGCGCGCCCGCCGCGGTGATCAACGCGATTACCGATGCGCTCGGCGTGAAGGACGTACCGATGCCCGCCACCGCGCAGACCGTGTGGCGCACGATGCATAAAGCCGCCTAGGAGACAACGCTATGCACGCCTTCGAATACCACCGTCCCTCGAGCACCAAGGACGCGCTCGCGCTCGCCGGCAAGAAGCCCGACGGCAAGTTCCTCGCCGGCGGCCAGAGCCTGGTGCAGGCGATGAAGCTGCGGCTTTCCTCGCCGACCGATCTCATCGACCTCGGGACGATCAAGGAGCTCGCCGGCATCAAGGCCTCGGGCAGCTCGGTCGAGATCGGCGCGATGACGCGCCATGCCGACGTGGCGCATTCCGCGGACATCAGGAAAGCCATCCCGTCGCTCGCCGCGATGGCTTCGCTCATCGGCGATCGCCAGGTGCGCCACCTCGGAACGATCGGCGGCTCGCTCGCGAACAGCGACCCCGCAGCCGATTACCCTGCCGCGGTGCTGGCGCTGAATGGCACCATCGTCAGCAACAAGCGCAAGATCCCCGGCGACCAGTTCTTCAAGGGGCTGTACGAGACCGCGCTCGAGCCCGGCGAGCTCATTACGTCGGTGGCGTTCCAGGCGCCCAAGCGCGGCGCGTACATGAAGTTCCGCAACCCCGCGTCGCGCTTCGCGCTGGTCGGCGTCTACATCGCGGACTTCGGCGGCGGCAATGTACGTGTCGGCATCACCGGGGCCGGCGCCAGCGCCTTCCGGCAGACGGAGATGGAAAAGGCGCTCGCCGCCAAGTTCGCTCCCGAGTCGGTCGCCGGCATCAAGGTCAAGCCCGCCGGGCTCAACAACGACCTGCACGCCTCGCCCGAGTACCGCGCGCATCTCATCACCGTCATGGCGAAGCGCGCGGTCGAGCAAGCCCTTAAATAGGGACAGACCCTATTTTTGATTGGGCCCGCTTAGCGGGCCCTTTTCATTTCTACTGAGACTTCGTCCGCGACTGCTCGGCGCGCGCCTGGCCGATCGCGGTCTTGACGTGCTTCTTCTCCTCGGGCGGCGGCAGCACGGCCTTCAGGCCGAGCGAAGCGAGCGAGAGCTCGCGCAGCCAGCCCTTCGAGTGGTAGTAGTGCTCGTCCTCCTGGTCCTCGACTTCCTTGTGCGCCTCCTTCATCGCTCTTCCCTCGGCGCCGCTCATCTTCTTCGCCACTTCGCCGATCAGCTGCCAGTTCGAATGATCCTTCTCCTCGGCGAGCACGACGCATTCGCAGGCCACGATCTCGGCCTGGTGCTTGTCGCCGCTGCCGAGCGCTGCTTCCATCGCCGCGACCAGCGACTGGCCCATGTCGTGCACGATCTTGCGGCCCGGCGTCTGCTCGTCCGGATCGAGCTGCATCTGCGTGAGCACATCGTGCACCACCTGCACGTGCCGCTCGGTTTGCTGGTGATACTTCTGCCACTCCTCCTTCAGGTCCTCGTTCTGCGCGCACTTGAGCGCCGTCTCGTAGATCTTGACGCCGCCCATCTCGTGCTCGAGCGATTGCAGCAGGAGCTCCTTCACCATCGGCATTTCCATGACGCCTCCTTTCGGAGGAAGGCTCCGAGCAACCCCCGTGCCGGGCGCGCTATTCGACGACGTCGTCGGAGCGCAGCAGGAGATCGGGCGGAATGGCGAGCTCGAGCGAGCGCGCCGTGCGCCGGTTGACGACGAACTCGAACTTGGTCGGCCGGCCCATCGGCAGCTCTGCCGGCCGCGCGCCCTTGAGGATCTTGTCGATGTAGGCCGCGGCGCGGTAGTAGAGGTTGCCGAACGCTGCGCCGTAGGAAGCGAGCCCGCCCGCCTCGACCGACTGGCGCTCGGCATAGATCGCCGGCAGCCGGCGCGCCGCCGCGGCCTCGATTACGCGCGCCTGGTCGGCCGCGCTCAGCGTCGCGATGCCGACCAGCAGCCCGTCGACGCCGTCGCGCGCAGCCGCCTCGATCGCCGTGCCGAGCGCTTCGCGCTTGGCCGCATCCACCATGGCGGTCCTGAGGCGCATCGCGGCCGCCGCCGCCTCGACGGACTTCCACGAAGCGAGCGAAGCGGGGTTCGCGGGGTTGACCAGCACGCCGACCCGCGTCATTCCGGGCGCCAGGGCCTTCAGCAGCTCCACGCGCTTGGGCCCGAGCTCGGCCGCGTTGCTCGCAAGACCGGTCACCCTGCCGCCCGGTGCATCGAGGCTCGCGACCAGCCCCGTCTCTTCGGGGTCGGCGAGCGCTGTCGCGACGATCGGCACGCTTCCTGCGCGCGCTGCCGCGAGCGTCGCCAGCGTGCCGCGCGTGAGAAAGATCTCGACCTTCTGCCGCACCATCTCCTCGGCGAGCGGGCCGAAGCGCTCGGCGCGCCCCTCGGAGGCGCGATACACGATCACGTAGTCCGCGCCCTCGGCATAGCCGAGCTCCTTCATGCCCTTGTGGAACTCGACCAGGTTGGCGTTGTTCGCGGCGATCGGCACCGATTCGAGCATGCCGATGCGATAAAGACGCTTCGGCTGCGCGCCGAGCGGGGCAGCCGCCAGCACGAGCAGGCCCGCGAGGGCTCGGCGCCGCGCGTTCATGGCACTAGTGTGCGCCCGAACCAGCGGCAACGGAACCGCTCTGGCGGCTCGCGATCAAATCCCGGAAAATCGAGCTTTCTCTCCCGACCGCCATGTCGCCACTACCCCAGTCGATCGATGCCACGCAGGCGCTGCTCGCGAGCGGCGACTACGTCGCGGAGCGCAGCCTCGCGACCTCGCTGTTCCTCGCCTTGTCCCTGCGCCGGCCGCTTTTCCTCGAGGGCGAGGCGGGCGTCGGCAAGACCGAGATCGCCAAGGTGGTGGCGCAGGCGCTCGGCCGCGAGCTGATCCGGCTGCAGTGCTACGAGGGCCTCGACATCGCGCAGGCCGCCTACGAGTGGAACTACCCGCGGCAGATGATCGAGATCAGGATGGCGGAAGCCGAAGGTGTCAAGTCGCGCGAGGGCCTCGAGCAGGACATCTTCTCCGAGCGCTTCCTCATCCGCCGGCCGCTGCTGCGCGCGCTCGTGCCGCTCGGCGCCGCGCCGGTGCTGCTGATCGACGAGCTCGACCGCACCGACGAGCCCTTCGAGGCCTACCTGCTGGAAGTGCTGTCCGACTGGCAGATCACGATCCCCGAGATCGGCACGCAGCGCGCCGCCGAGCCGCCGATCGTCGTCATAACGTCCAACCGCACGCGCGAGATCCACGATGCGGTCAAGCGGCGCTGCTTCTATCACTGGGTCGACTACCCCGACGCGGCGCGCGAGCTCGAGATCCTGCACCGCAAGGCGCCGCAGGCGAGCGCGACGCTGTCGAAGGAAGTGGTGGCGTTCGTGCAGCGGCTCAGGCAGACCGAGCTTTTCAAGGTGCCGGGCGTCGCCGAGACGATCGACTGGACGAACTGCCTCGTGGCGCTCGATCGCGTGGCGCTCGATCCGGAGACCGTGAACAACACCCTCGGCGTGCTCCTCAAGTACCGCGACGACCTCGAGCGCGTCGCGGGCGAGGAAGCCGAGCGCCTGGTCGGCGAGGCGCGCGCCGCCGCCGCGTGATGGCCACCTCGTTCCTGCGCCGGCTGTTCGGCGCGCCGCCTCCGGACCGCGGCGTGCCGCGCCTGCTCTCGCTTTGCGAGGCGCTGCTGGCCGAGAGCGGCGAGTACGCGAGCGCGGCGATCGCGCGCGATGCGCTCGCCGCCTACCAGGGGCTCGACGACTCGGCGCGCGAGGCGTTCTTCGATGCGCTCGCCCGCCAGTATTCGCCCTCGCCCGACGCGGTCGTGAAGGCGGCGACGGCCTACCAGTCCGACCCCTCGCCGGCCAACCTGATCGGCCTGCAGGACATCGTCGAGCCGAAGCGCCAGGAGCTGTTCCGGCGCCTGAACATGGCGCCCGGCGGCACCGCCGCGCTGGTCGAGATGCGCAAGACGCTGCTCAAGGGGCTGCGCGCGCATTCCGAGTGGCGCGCGATCGACTCGGATCTCATGCACCTGCTGCGCTCCTGGTTCAACCGCGGCTTCCTGCGCCTGCAGCGCATCGACTGGCGCACCCCGGCGCTGGTGCTCGAGAAGCTGATCGACTACGAAGCGGTGCACGCGATCCGCGGCTGGTGGGACCTGCGCCGCCGCCTCGAAGGCGACCGGCGCTGCTTCGCCTTCTTCCATCCGCAGCTGCCCGACGAGCCGATCATCTTCATCGAGGTCGCGCTCACGCGCGGCATGAGCGCGCACGTGCAGCCGCTGCTCGACCAGCGCGCGCCGGTGTCGTCGCCCGCGCAGGCCGATTGCGCGATGTTCTACTCGATCACCAACTGCCAGGAGGGCCTGCGCGGCATATCGTTCGGCAACCTGCTCATCAAGCAGGTCGCCGAGGAGCTGAAGCGCGAGTTCCCGCACCTGCGCCGCTTCGCCACGCTGTCACCCGTCCCCGGCTTCCGCCGCTGGGTCGAGCAGACGGGGGACAAGGAGACGCTCGCGCGCATCGCCGACCCGGCCTGGCACCTCGGCGAAGTGCCCGAGTCGCTGCAGAAACAACTGCAGCAGCTTTGTGCCTACTATCTCCTCAATGCCAAACAGGGTGTAGAACCTTTGGATGCGGTCGCCCGCTTTCACCTCGGCAACGGCGCGGCGCTCGAGCGGCTGAACTGGATGGGCGACACCTCCGAGCAGGGCATGGCGCGCTCCGCGGGCATGATGGTGAACTACGTGTACTGGCTCGCCGAGGTCGAGAAGAACCACGAGCGCTATTTCCGCGAGCACTTCATCGCCGCCTCGCCGGTGATCGAGAAGCTGGCGCGCGAGGCGCCGGTCGCGCCGCCGGCGAGCGAGAAGGGCGCAGCTTGACCGCTGCGCTGCGGGCGAGCGGCAAGCTCCCCGAGAATGTCATGCACTTCGCGCGGCTGCTGCGCGCCGCAGGGCTGCGCATCGGCCCTGACCGGGTGGTGGACTGCGTGAAGGCGCTCGCCATCATCGGTCCGCCGCACAACAACCCGCGGCGCGACGACTGGTACTGGACCATGTCGGCGGTGCTGCTCTCGCGCGAGGAGCAGCGGCCGGTCTTCGACCAGGCGTTCCAGATCTTCTGGCGCGACCCGAAGATGGCGGAGCGCATGATGCAGGCGCTGCTGCCGAAGGTGCACGGCCGCGCCGCGAAGCCCGAGCAGCAGCAGAGCCAGCGCCTCACCGATGCGCTCTTCCAGCAGAAGGCGAAGGAGCGCGAGCCGGCGCAGCGCCTCGACATGGAGGCGCGGCTCACCTTCTCCTCGCGCGAGATCCTGCAGCGCATGGACTTCGACACCATGTCGGCGGCCGAGCTCGCCGAGGCGAAGCAGATGATCGCCCGGCTGCGGCTGCCGCTCCCCGAGGTGCGCACGCGCCGCTACTACCCTTCCTTGAACGGCCACCGGGTGGACCTTCGCCGGTCTTTGCGGGAAACGCTGCGCGAGGGCGGCGACATCATCCCGCTCGTGCGCGCCGCGCCGCGCGAGCTGCATCCGCCGCTGGTCGTGCTGTGCGACATCTCGGGCTCGATGAACCCCTACGCGCGCATGTTCCTGCATTTCCTGCACGCGATCACCAACGACCGCGACCGCGTGACCGTGTTCGTGTTCGGCACGCGGCTCACCAACATCACGCGCCAGCTGCGCCACCGGGACGTCGACGTCGCCATGGCCAAGGTGGCCGACGCGATCAAGGACTGGTCGGGCGGCACGCGCATCGGCGCGAGCCTGCGCGAATTCAATTTCAAGTGGGCGCGCCGCACGCTCGCGCAGAACGCCTGCGTGCTGCTCGTCTCCGACGGCCTCGACCGCGAGGCGGGCGAAGGGCTGTCGGAGGAGATGGAGCGGCTCGCGAAAAGCGCGCGCTACCTCGTCTGGCTGAATCCGCTCTTGCGCTACGAGAAGTTCGAGGCGCGGCCGGCCGGCGTGCGCGCCATGCTGCCGCACGTCGATCTTTTTCTGCCGGTGCATAATCTGCAGAGCCTGGTCGACTTGGCCAGGACCCTGAGCAACCCGCCCGCCACGGAGAGACGTGCATGGAAATGACCGGTGAACAGCTCGTCCCCGCCCCGCAAAAGGCGGTCTGGGACGGCCTCAACGACCCCGAGATCCTGAAAGCCTGCGTGCCGGGCTGCGAGTCGATCGAGCCCGCCGGCGAGAACGTCTACCAGGTGCTGATGGTCGCGCGTGTCGGCCCGGTGAGCGCGAAGTTCAAGGGCAAGCTCACGCTGTCCGACATCCGGCCGCCCGACTCCTATTCGCTCGCGTTCGAAGGCCAGGGCGGCGCCGCGGGCTTCGCCAAGGGCGGCGCCAACGTGCGCCTCTCCCCGGCCGAGAAAGGCACGCTGCTCTCCTACGACGTCAAGGCCAACGTGGGCGGCAAGCTGGCGCAGATCGGCTCGCGCCTGGTCGACGCCGCGGCGAAGAAGATCGCCGACGACTTCTTCCGCAACTTCAACGAGAAGATGGCGGCCGTGCACGGCGACCCCGACAAGACGGTCATCCTGTCCGCCGACGACGCGGACCGGCCGGCGCAGGAGCCGGGTGACCGCGCGCTGCCGACGCTTTCCAACACCAAGCTCGCGCTGTTCGCCGCCGGCGCGCTGGTCATCGTGCTGGCCGGGCTGATCGCGCTGCTGCACTGACATGTCCTCGCCACCCGAAAGGCGCGAAGCGGCGCTGCTCAACACGGAGCTGCGCAACTTCACGCGCCTCTCGGAGGTGCTCGAGCCTTCCAAGGTGCTCGAGATGGCGAACGACTTCTTCTCGCTCGCCGCCATGGCGATCACCGCCAACCGCGGCAAGGTGCTCTCGGTGCAGAACGACATGCTGGTGTCGGCGTTCAGCTCGCCCGACCGCCAGCAGTTCTGCGAGCGCGCGCTCAAGGCGGCGCAGGATATCCAGCGCGAGTTCGGGCCGATGGCCGACGAATGGAAGTCTTCCTACGGGCTGCCCGCCGCCGTGTCCTCCGCGCTGCACGTCGGCGAAGCGGTGTTCGGCATGGCCGGGCCGATCGCCAGCCAGCAGTTCGTCGGCTTCGGCGACTGCGTGAGCATCGCCGACCGGCTGGTGCACCGCGCGCGCAGCGGCGAGATCGTGTTCTCGGCCGACTTCATGAAGGCGCTGAGCACCGCGACGGTGAAGGCGATCGCCGCCGAGGAGCTGCCGCCGCTCGAGCTCTCGCGCCGCCCGGCGATCCGGCTCTACGGCCTGCCGCTCGAGAAGCGCCTCGACTTCACGTAAGCAATCTAGTTCGTCGCCCCCGCGCAGGCGGGGGCCCAGTCTTGTTTTCAAAAAATGGGGTTCCCGCTTTCGCGGGAACGACGATGTACCGCTTCTTCGGTTTATCTAGCCGGCAGGGTCCAAAGGTAAATCCTGTGCCCTTCCATCTCGACCTGCCGGTCGGGATCCCAGCCTTCGATCATCCACTGGTGCGAGACCACGCGCGCGCCGGGCTTGAGCGCGCGCAGCTTGGGCCGCAGCCTGAGGTTGAGCTCGGGCAGGAGATAGAGCGTGACGATCGTCGCCTCGCTGAAATCGCTGGCGAACAGGTCGGCGCGCCGGAACTGCACGAGCTCGGCGACGCCTTCGCGCCGCGCGTTCTCGTTCGCCTCGGCGATGCGCTGCGGATCGGAATCGATGCCGACCGCGCGGATGCCGTACCTCTTGGCCGCCGCGATGACGATGCGGCCGTCGCCGGACCCGAGGTCGTAGAGCACGTCGCCTTTGCGCACCTGCGTGAGGCTCAGCATCTCGTCCAGCACCGGCTGCGGCGTGCCGACGTACGGAACATCCTGGCCGGGTACCGCTTTGCATCCGGAGACAACGAAAACGGCTGCAGCGAGGAAAGCTTGTGCCTTCAACGGCGGCTTAATCTCCCGCGATCGTCATGCCGTCGATCAGGATCGAGCCGCACGAGCGGCCGCTGCGCACCAGCACATCCGAGCCGATCGCGACGATGCCGTTCAGCATCTCCTTCAGGTTGCCGGCGATGGTGATCTCCTCGACGGGGAAGCGGATCTCGCCGCCTTCGACCCAGTAGCCGGCTGCGCCGCGCGAGTAGTCGCCCGTCACCATGTTGATGCCCTGCCCGAGCAGCTCGGTGACGAGCAGCCCGCGCCCCATCTTGCGCAGCATGCCTTCGAAGTCGGGGCCTGCCGAGCGCACCACGAGGTTGTGGTGCCCGCCGGCGTTGCCGGTGGTTTTCATCCCGAGCTTGCGCGCCGAGTAGCTCGACAGGAAGTAGCCCTGCAGCACGCCGTCGTCCACCAGCAGACGCGGCTGGGTCGCCACGCCTTCGTCGTCGAAGGGCGTGCTCGCTGCGCCCTGCGGCTCGAGCGGCTGCTCCTCGATGCGCACGAGCGGCGCGCAGACCCGCTTGCCGAGGCTGTCGAGCAGGAAGCTGGTCTTGCGGTACAGGTTGCCGCCGTTCACCGCCGAGACGAGGTGGCCGAGCAGCCCGAGCGCCGCCGGCGCCTCGTAGAGCACCGGCGCGCGGCAGGTCGCGATCTTGCGCGCGCCGAGCCGCGCCGCGGCGCGCTGGCCGGCGTAGCGGCCGAGCACCACCGGGTCGGCGAGGCGCTCCGGGAGGCGCGAGCTCGAGTACCAGTCGTCGCGCTGCATGAGGCCGCGCTCCTCGGCGATCACGGCGCAGGAGAGGTAGTGCCGCGAGCCGGGATAGCCGGCCATGAAGCCTTGGCTGTTGGCGAGCACGAACTGCGAATGCTGGGTCGAGACCGTCGCGCCCTCGGAATTGCGGATCTTCTTCGAAGCCGCGAACGCGGCGGCCTCGCAGCGCTGCGCGAGGTCGATCGCTTCCTCGCTCGAGAGCGCCCAGGGATGGAAGAGGTCGAGGTCGCGCGGATTGCGCGCGAGCAGCTCCGCATCGGGCAGCCCGGCCGCGTCGTCCTCGGCGGTCTGGCGCGCGATGGCGAGCGCGGCATCGACCGTCTGCTCGAGCGCCGCGGGCGAGAGGTCCGAGGTGCTGGCGTGCCCCCGCCTGATGCGGGGGCGCTCGCCGAAATACACGGTCACGCCGACCGAGCGGTCGCGGTTGTGCTCCAGCGTGTCGGGCTTGCCCTTGCGCACCGTCACGGTGAGGCCGTAGGCCTCGGAGACTTCGCAGTCGCAGCCCTGCGCGCCGCCTGCTTTCGCCCGGTCGAGCACGATCGTCGCTAGCTCGCGCAGCGCCTGCGGCGCGAAGGTGAACCCGTGGTGCTTCGGCATGGGGGCGCTATGATAACTGCGATGCAGGACGCCTCGTCTTCCGGTCCGGTCAGCAAGACCCAGCGCAAGAAGGAGATGCACGAGCTGCAGGCGCTCGGCGCCGCCCTGGTCGAGCTGCCCGAGGCGCAGATCCGCGCGCTCGAGCTGGATGAAGGCCTGCGCCAGGCGGTGCTCGAGGCGAAGCGCATCTCGAGCCACGAGGCGCGCCGCCGGCAGCTGCAATACATCGGCCGCCTGATGCGCGAGGTCGATCCGGCATTGATCCGCGCGCAACTCGGCGCGATCGAGGGCAGCTCCGCCGAGGCGACCGCCCGCCACCGGCGGCTCGAGCAGACGCGCGAGCGGCTGCTCGCCGACGACGCCGCGCTGACCGATTTCGTCGCCGCCCACCCGGGCGCCGACGCCCAGGCGCTGCGCACGCTGATCCGCAACGCGCGCCGCGAGCAGAAGGAAGGCCTGCCGCCGCGCGCCTTCCGCGAGCTCTTCCGCACCCTCAAGTCGCTTGACCCTGGAACCCCTTTTCAGGGCTGAGATCACGCTCGCCCCCGCGCAGGAGCTGGGCGATGCGCCGCTCGGCCGGAGGCGCATCATCCCGATCACCGGCGGGCGCTTCCGCGGCGAGCGGCTTTCCGGGCGGGTGCTGCCCGGCGGCGCCGACTGGCAGATCGTCTGCGCCGATGGGCTGGCCCAGCTCGAGGCGCGCTATACCCTGGAAACCGACGACGGCGCGCTGATTTACGTACGCAATGTCGGCCTGCGCCACGGCCCGGCCGACGTGCTGGCCCGGCTCGCCGCCGGCGAGCCGGTCGATCCGTCGCGCTACTACATGCGCACTACGCCCACCTTCGAGACCGGCGCCGAGCGCTATCGTTGGCTGAACCGCACCGTTTGCGTCGCGACCGGTGCGCGGCGGAAGGCTGCGGTCGAATTGGATGTTTTCGAAGTGAAATGAACGAGCTCCTGATCGGCCTGGTCTCCATCAGCGACCGCGCCTCGGCCGGGGTCTACAAGGACGAAGGCCTCCCATCGCTCAGGGAATGGCTGAAGTCAGCGATCGCTTCGCCCGCCTGGCGCGACGAGACGCGGCTCATTGCCGACGAGCAGGCGCTAATCGAGTCGGCCCTGGTGGAGCTCGTCGACCTGCGCGGCTGCCACCTCGTGCTCACCACCGGCGGCACCGGCCCGGCGCGGCGCGACGTGACGCCGGAGGCCACGCTGGCGGTGGCCGACAAGATGATGCCGGGATTTGGCGAGCAAATGCGGCAAATCAGCCTGCATTTCGTGCCGACCGCGATCCTTTCGCGCCAGGTCGCCGTGATCCGCAAGCAGGCGCTGATCATCAACCTGCCCGGCCAGCCGAAGTCGATCAAGGAGACCCTCGAGGGACTGAAGGACGAAAGCGGCAAGACGCTGGTACACGGCATTTTCGCCGCGGTACCCTACTGCATCGATCTCATCGGCGGTCCGTATATCGAGACCCGGGAGTCGGTCGTGAAGGCTTTCCGCCCGAAGTCGGCGGTCCGGAAGTGACGTGAAGTTCCTCTGGCCCGAGGCGCTGTGGCTGCTTGCGGTGCTGCCGCTCCTCGTCGTCGCCTACCTGGCGGTCCTGCGGCGCCGGCGCGCCGCCGCGCAGCGCCTGGCCGGATTCGGCTTCAACTATGCGAGGCCCGGCTGGCACGCGCACGTCGGCCCGGTGCTCTACCTGCTCGCCCTCACGGTGCTGATCGTGGCCAGCGCACGGCCGACGGCGCTCATCACGCTGCCTTCGCAGCAGCGCACGCTCATCCTCTCGATCGACGTCTCGCTCAGCATGCGCGCCTCCGACGTGCTGCCGAGCCGCCTCGAGGCCGCCCAGGCGGCGGCGCGCGACTTCGTGCGCGAGCAGCCGTCCGACGTGCGCATCGGCATCGTCTCGTTCGCCGGCACGGCGGCGCTCGTGCAGCCGCCCACGCGCGACAAGGACGAGCTGATCGCCGCGATCGACCGGCTGCAGCTCGACCGCCACACGGCGATCGGCAGCGGCATCATCGCCGCGCTGGCGGCGCTGTTCCCCGACGAGGGCATCGAGCTGGAGGACTTCGTGCTCGGTCCGCGCCCGGCGAAGAAGAAGACCGCGCCGCACGAGCTGAAGCCGGTGCCGCCCGGCTCGAACCCCAACGCCGCGATCATCCTGCTCACCGACGGGCGGCGCACCATCGGGCCGATGCCGCTCGACGCGGCGCGGATGGCGGCCGAGCACGGGGTGCGCGTCTTCACCGTCGGCTTCGGCAGCACGCAGGGCGGACCGGTCGCTTTCGAGGGATACTCGATCTACATGATGTACGACGAGGAGACCCTGAAGGGCATCGCCGAGCTCACCCGCGCCGACTACTTCCACGCCGCGAGCTCGGACGAGCTGCGCAAGATCTACGACACGCTGACCAGCCGCTTCGTCATGGAGAAAGCCCACACCGAGGTCACGGCGTTCTTCGCCCTCGCCGCCGCGCTCCTCGTTCTCGCCGCCGCGGCGCATTCGTTGCTTCGCGCCAACCGCATCATCTGATGGACGCCCTAGAGCTCGACACGGGGAAAAACCCCGCGGCGGCCGTGATCTGGCTGCATGGGCTGGGCGCGGACGGCCACGACTTCGAGCCGATCGTGCCCGAGCTCAAGCTGGCGAAGCCGGTGCGCTTCGTCTTCCCGCACGCGCCCGTGCGCCCGGTCACAATCAACAGCGGCATGCGCATGCGCGCCTGGTACGACATCCTGCAGCTCGGCGGCGGCGCGGAGGACGAGCCCGGCCTGCGCGCTTCGCAAAAGATCGTGGAAGGGCTGATCGCCCGCGAGAATGCGCGCGGCATCGCGGCCGGCAAGATCGTGCTCGCCGGGTTCTCGCAGGGCGGCGCGATAGTGCTGCAGACCGGGCTGCGCTATCCCGAGCGGCTTGCAGGGATTCTCGCCCTCTCGACCTATCTTCCCCTGGCGCGCAGCGTCGAGGCGGAGCGCTCGGCCGCGAACCGCGACATGCCGATCTTCATGGCGCACGGCCTCTACGACGACCTGATTCCCGTCGATCGCGCGCAGGCCTCGCGCCAGCGCCTCGAGGCGCTCGGCTACCGGATCGAGTGGCACGAGTATCCGATGCCGCATTCGGTGTGCGCGCCCGAGATCGCCGACATCGCGGCATTTCTCACGCGCGTTATCTGAACGTCCCGCGCCGGATGGCAGAATACGGCGCATGGCGGAGATCAACGTCGACGGCTATCTCGTCGTTCACCCGATCGGGGAAGGCGGGCAGGCGCGCGTCTATCTCGCCGAGCGCGAGCACGACGGGCTGCGCGTCGCGCTCAAGGTGCTCGACCGGAAGCTCCGCCAGGACAAGGTGTTCCTCGAGCGCTTCGTGCGCGAGTACAAGCTGATCGCCAAGATCGAGAACGAGTACGTCGCGCGCATCTACGACCAGGGCTTCGCCGGCGAGCACGCCTACATCGCGATGGAGTTCCTGCCCTCGGGCACGCTCGCGAGCCGCATCCGCGAGGGCATGAGCACGCGCACGGCGCTGCGCATCGCCTCGCAGATCGCGCGCGCGCTCGACGCCATCCATTCGCGCGGCATCGTGCATCGGGACCTGAAGCCGGCGAACATCCTGTTTCGCGCCGACGGCCGCCCGGTGATCGTCGACTTCGGCCTGGCCAAGGACCTCGGGGTGAACTCGACGCTCACGCTGACCGGCCGGCTGCTCGCCACGCCGCGCTACATGAGCCCCGAGCAGTGCCTCGGCAAGCCGGTGGACGAGCGCTCCGACATCTACAGCCTGGGCGCGATCCTCTGGGAGATGCTCACCGGCACCAAGATCTACGAGTCGGCGGGCCCGGCGGACCTGATGCGCATGCACGTCACCGAGCCCGCGCCGCGGCTGCCGGAGGAGCTCGCGATGCACCAGCCGCTTCTCGACCGCATGCTCGCCAAGGAGCCCGCGGAGCGCTTCAAGAGCGCCGAGGACCTCGCGGCCAGTATCAACCGATGAGCGCGGTCGGCGAGCAGCAATACCTCGACCTCCTCGCCGAAGTGCTGGCGCAGGGCGCCGACAAGTCAGACCGCACCGGCACCGGCACGCTTTCGGTGTTCGGCCGGCAGATGCGCTTCGGCCTGAAGGACAGCTTCCCGCTCCTCACCACGAAGAAGCTGCATGTAAAGTCGATCGTCTACGAGCTGCTCTGGTTCCTGCGCGGCGAAACCAACGTGAAGTGGCTGCAGGAGCGCGGCGTCACGATCTGGGACGAATGGGCCGACGAGCGCGGCGAGCTCGGCCCGGTGTACGGCTACCAGTGGCGGCACTGGCGCGCGCCCGACGGGCGCGAGATCGACCAGATCGCCCAGGTCGTCTCTTCGCTAAGAAGGAAGCCGGATTCGCGAAGGCATCTCGTCACCGCCTGGAACCCGGGCGACGTGGACAAGATGGCGCTGCCGCCCTGCCACGCGCTCTTCCAGTTCTACGTCGCGAACGGCGCGCTGTCCTGCCAGATGTACCAGAGAAGCGCCGACCTCTTCCTCGGCGTGCCGTTCAACATCGCCTCCTACTCGCTCCTCACCCTGATGGTCGCGCAGGTGACGGGCCTGCAGCCCGGCGAGTTCATCATCGTCCTCGGCGACGCGCACCTCTACCTGAACCACCTCGAGCAGGCGCGCGAGCAGCTCACGCGCCATCCGCATCCCTTCCCGAAGATGCGCCTCAACCGCGCCCGCCGCGAGCTCGCCGAGTTCCAGTACGAGGACTTCGTCCTCGAGAACTACGATCCGCATCCCGCCATCAAGGCGCCGATCGCGGTCTAGGCGCTGCCGGCGCTGCGGACGTTAGGGCGCCCCACCATGCCCGATCCGCTACTCCTCGACCTGCCAGCGTCCATCGAGACCGAGCGCCTGCGTCTACGCTCGCCGCAACCGGGCGACGGGAGAGCGGTGTTCGAGGCGATCGACGAATCTCTTTCCGAGTTGCGCATGTTCCTGGCGTCATTGCCCTGGGTGGCGGCCGAACAAAGTGTCGCGTCGTCGGAGTCCTGGTGCCGTAACGCGCAGGCGAACTTCCTCTCGCGCAAGGATCTGCCGTTCCTGCTCTTCGAGAAGGCCACGGGTCTTCTCGTGGGCGCGTCGGGCCTTCACCGTCCGGTTTGGGAAACCCCGAAAGTGGAGGTCGGCTACTGGGTGAGAACATCGCGTCGCGGCAACGGCTTCGTTGCCGAAGCGGTGCTCGCGCTGACGCAGTACGCCTTCAAGCACATCGGAGCCGCCCGCGTCGAGCTCATCACGGACGAGTCGAACGCGCGGGCCCGCAAAGTAGCCGAGCGTTGCCAGTTTGCCCTCGAGGGAGTTTTGCGTAGCGAGCGTCGCGCGCCGGACGGGTCGCTTCGGAACACGTGCATCTATGCTCGCCTTCCAACACCGGCCTGACATCTCGCGCCCCCTCGCTGTTAGCGCCCTTCTAGCCCTCGCCATCTGCAACGCAACCGCCGATTCGCTCGACGTGGGCGGCACGCAACGCACTTACTCCGCGCTGGTTCCCGACCACTCGTCCCGTGTACCGCTCGTCCTCGTTCTCCACGGCAACTCGCAGCAAGGCCGTGACATGCGCGAGCGCACCGCCTGGCCCGATGTGGCGCAGCGCGCCCACCTCGCGGTCGTCTTTCCCGACGGTCTCAACCGAAGCTGGGCAGACCTGCGAGCCGATGAAGAGCGCGCCGGAACCAAGCCGCCGCGAGGCACGGACGACACCGCCTTCCTCACCGCCCTCGTCCAGCATTTCATAGACGACGGCACCGCCGACCCTAAGCGCGTCTACGTCACCGGCGTCTCGAATGGCGGCGCCATGGCAATGACCCTCGCCTGCCAACGCGCCGGCACATTCGCCGCGGCTGCCATCGTCATCATGAGCCTGACCGAGACGATGCAGGACGCGTGCAAGCCCTCGCGACCGATTCCGATCCTCTTCATGAACGGCACGGCCGACCCGCTCGTCGCGTACGAAGGCGGCCGAGCGAAGAGCCGCTTCGCGGTCTCGCATCTCCTCTCGACACCGGACACCGTGCGCTTCT
The DNA here is from genome assembly GCA_964477695.1 of uncultured Enterobacteriaceae bacterium. Lineage (GTDB taxonomy): Bacteria > Pseudomonadota > Gammaproteobacteria > Burkholderiales > SG8-39 > SCGC-AG-212-J23. Next base: position 27,859 of record CAYZFN010000225.1, read on the forward strand.
GGCGCGAGATCAACGGCTGCGCGCCCGACGACGGCGCCTCGCTCGCCCTTCCGGACGTCGACCCCGGGGATGGCTCGAGCGTCACCCGCATCGACTCGCGCTGCCCCGCCGGCCGCGACGTCGTCCTCTACCGCGTCGATGGCGGCGGCCATCGCATGCCGGGGCGCAAGCCCGATGCCAGGCGCGACGCCTTCGTGACCCGGCTGCTCGGCCCGCAGAACCACGACATCGACGGCGCCGAGACGATCTGGGCGTTCCTCGCCCGCTTTTCGCGGCCCTGACCGCGCGGTCTAGGCTGCCGCCACCGAATACGCCGCGCTCGGCTCCGTTATATGCCGTTTTACAACCAGGACAGACTTCACTCATCATTGCATTACGTGTCGCCTGCGACGTTTGAACAGCAGGCTCGTAGAACAGGGTGTCAATGAAATCGGGGAAAGATTCCACCTCGCCGCTCCGCGCTCAGGGCGGTGCGGCAAAACGCGGACGTTAAGGCGCTACCAGGATGTCGTCGAACATCGTCTTTCCGGCAGTCGCGCTCGTCGCCTTGACCGCTGTGGTTTGGGTGCGCCTGTACATCGATCGCATCGGTGAGATGAGAGAAAGAAAAATCGATCCGCAGAGCCTTGCTACCAGCTCAGCTGCCGCTCAAACACTGCGCCAAGTTCAGGCCTCGGACAACCTGAGAAACCTGTTCGAGGTTCCGGTTCTGTTCTACGCATTGTGTGCTCTCGTGGTCGCGACTGACCTGGATTCGCCTGTCCTGGTTTTCGGCGCATGGGGCTACGTCGCGCTTCGGTGCGCGCATAGCTACATTCACATCACCTACAACCGTGTGATCCACCGCTTCCTGGTCTACGTTTTGAGCACGGTGTTGCTGTTCACCTTGTGGGGGGTGTTTCTTGCTCGCGCTCTTCAGGCTGCGCCCTAGCCCTGTGTTGGTCCCGACGGTCCACCGGCGCCGTGCCTGAGTGACCGCAACATTGGTCGAAAGGAGGTCCTCGAGCCATGATCGTCGGTGCACACTCGATCATCTATTCCGCCGACCCTGACGCCGATCGCGCGTTTTTCCGCGACGTATTGAAGTTTCCGCACGTTGATGTCGGCGGTGGCTGGCTGATCTTTGGCCTGCCGCCCGCGGAGGTTGCGTTCCATCCGGCCGAATCGAACGGGAAGCAGGAGCTCTATTTGATCTGCGACGACATCGTTACGTTTGTGTCGTCGATGAAGCAACAAAAGGTACCGTGCTCGGCAATCCACGAGGAGCGGTGGGGACGGCTTGTTGACATCACACTTCCGGGTGGCGGGCGGGTCGGCGTGTACCAGGCGCACCATAAGCGCCCTCCGTCGTCGTGAGCCCGATGCCTCACCCAGCTGGAGACGCTCTGCTAATCTTGCGATTCTTCCACTAGGGGAGGGGACTATGAAAACAGAATTGCTCTACCTCGCGTTGGTCACTGTGCTCACCGGACTTTTGTGGGTGCCCTACATCCTCGACCGGGTTGCGGTTCGAGGGCTGCTCGATGCGGTCGGGTACCCGGAGAATCCCAAGCCTCAATCGCCTTGGGCGCGGCGGCTGATGAAGGCCCATGCAAATGCCGTCGAGAATCTCGTCGTCTTTGCTTCGCTCGTGCTAACGGCAAGCGCTCTTGGTATTTCCGGTCGGGCGATTGCAGCCTCTGCGGTGGTCTATTTCTGGGCTCGCCTGGTGCATGCCCTTTCGTACACCTTTGCGATTCCGTGGGTGCGAACACTCGCGTTCACCGTGGGCTTTCTCTCGCAGGCTTGCATCGCCTGGCAGATCCTGGCGCACTGAGGAAGCTGCAGCTAAATGTTGCGCGGCAGCTGCCTCTGCGGCGGCGTTCGGTACGAGATCAGCGGTCCGCTATCCGGCGCGCTCAACTGCCATTGCTCGATGTGCCGCAAGGCGCACGGCGCGGCGTTTCGCAGTCGCGCGAGCGTCAAGGCCAGTGATTTTCGCTGGACGCAAGGCGCAGAGCTCGTCACGTTCTATGAATCTTCGTCCGGTACGCATCGCGGGTTTTGCAGCGTCTGTGGGTCGCCATTGCTCAGCCGCTTCGATTTCGAACCGTCTTTCTATGGCCTGCCGCTCGGCGCGTTGGACGATGACCCTGGCGTCAAGCCCAAGAAGCATGTGTTCGTGGCGCACAAGGCACCTTGGTATGACATCACCGACGATTTGCCACAACATCCGGAGCTTCCTGAGAAGCGCTAGGAGGCAAGCAGCGTTCGCAAGTGCGCGTTACGCTGGCCTGCTCGCCTTGTGCGGTGAAAAAGCGTGTGATAGCTTGCCCTGCATGAGAAACACAGCTGTTCAGCGTAGCGTTGTCGTAGTCGTCGTCCGGGAGGACCGCGCCGGCTGACGCTTGGAACAGCTTTTCCACCAAGCCCCTGTCGGCGAGCCGGCAGGGGCTTTCTGTTTCTGGGCCTCCTCCGGTGGTGCCGGCCAACCAGGAGACCCGCCATGCAGAACGCTCTCAAGCTCGGATTCTTCATCCAGCCCGTCCACCCGCCGTCGCGTCCCTATTCGGACGTCCTGCGCGAGGACCGCGAGGCGGTCGTGCTCGCCGATCGGCTGGGCTATGGCGAAGCGTTCATCGGCGAGCACTTGGTCGACGCCGCCGAGACCATCCCCTCGAGCCTCGCCTTCATCGCGAGCATGGCCGATGCTTGCCCCTCGATCACCTTCGGTACCGGCGTGCTTCCGCTTGCCAATTACCACCCGGCGATGGCGGCCGCGCAGGTGGCAATGGTCGACCACCTTGTGCACGGCAGGCTCGTGCTGGGCGTTGGGCCCGGGGTCGCGGGCGACGCAGAAGCCATCGGCGACCTTGGCTCGGACCGCAGGCGCAAGAGCGAGGAGGCGCTCGAGCACATGTGCAGGATCTGGCGCGAAGCGCCGCCGTACCGGATCCAAGGCGAGTTCTACCGGACGACGACGGAGCGCTCGTACGATCCGCGCATCGGGGTGGGCGTCGCGATCCGACCGCTGCAGCGGCCGCATCCGCCGATCGCCATCACTTCGATCCGGGCGGACGCCAGCGGACCCCGCGCGGCGGGCGCTCAAGGCTGGACCGGAATCTCGGCGACCTACGTGGGGGCGTATGTCGTCCGGGCTCACGTGCAGAGCTACGTGGAGGGCCGGCGCTCTGCGGGCCTCCCGGCCGATCCGCGCGGATGGCGCGTAGCGCGCAGCATCTTCGTCGCCGACGACGAGGCCACCGCGCGGCGCTATGCGTATCGCGAGGACGGCGCGCACGCCTTCTACTGCCACGTCATGAGGACCAAGCTCGCCAAGGCCGGCGCGCTCGACGTGATGCGCGACTTTCCCGGCCAGCCGGATTCGGAGCTTTCGATCGGGCGCTGCCTCGAGCGCCTGGTCATCGCGGGGACTCCGCAAACCGTCGCGGAGCGGATTCTCGAATTCCGGGACGAGGTCGGCGCGTTCGGCACGCTGCTCTATACGGGTCACGACTGGGCCGATGCAGCGCTCGCCCGGCGCTCAATGGACCTCACGGCGAACGAGGTCTTGCCCCGTATCCAGCGGCCCGCCGGGCTTCTTTAACGTCGCACTCTGCGGCGTTACTATTGGAGCACCATGGCAAGCCACCGCAGGCGCAAATCAAAGTCGCTCGCTGCACAGACCTTCGAGCTTGGGATGGCCGCGCCCCAAGTGATCGCGCATCGAGTCGCCCGGATCGCCAGCGCCGGCACATCGCCCTCTGCGCGTGATCGCGCGGAATTCAACCGCATGGGTATGGAGAAGATCGCCGCCCTTAACGAGGCCTGGGCCGCGATGGCCACCCAGGCCTTCTTCGAAAATCAGAAATTCGCGCTCAGGTTCATGCAGTCGCTATGGTTCCCCTGGATGCGTGCCAGCCCGGACAGCAAATCCGTTTCGAGACAGCTGAACCAGGCCGCGGACGCCATCCTGGGCAAGGGGCTGGCCCCGATTCGTCGCCGTACAGTGGCGAACGCGAAACGCCTGGGTCGTAGCAAGCGGAGGTAGAACCGCCTGCCTCGGCGAGAGGACTCGATGACTATCGTCCTCTGCTACTCGCCCGGATCGTGCTCCTTGGCCCCGCACATCGTGCTGAACGAGACGGGCGAGTCGTTCGAGCTGAGGAAGTTCGCCACGGCGGAGCGGGCGAACTATTCGGCGGAGTACCTTGCAGTCAATCCGAAGGGCCGCATTCCCGCTTTGCTGATCGACGGATTCGTGCTCACCGAAAACCCGGCCATCCTGGCCTATCTCGGCCGCCGATTCCCAAGCGCCGGTCTATTCCCGGCCGGGCCCTCCGAGGCCGAAGCGCGATGCCTCGAGCTGCTGGCGTGGTCATCGAATACCGCTCACGTCGCGTACGCGCAGTTATTTCGTCCCGAGCGATTCGTAGCGGACGAGCGAGATTACCCGCCGGTCAAGGAGAGCGGACGCAGCAACTATGAGCGGTGCCTCGCCGACATCGAAAAGACGCTGCAACGCCACGACTACGCGCTCGGCGCCCAGTTCACCGTAGTGGACCCGTTTTGGCTGGTTTTCTACCGATGGGGCGTGCGAAGCGGCTACGACATGCGAGACAGCTTCCCTGCCTATACGGCTCACGCGGAACGCCTGTGCCGCCGCCCGAGCGTTCAGCGGGCGCTGGACATCGAAGGCATTTCGGTATGGAAGTGACACCTGGGTATCATGCTTCGAGGAGAATTGCCATGCCGCTCTCGGCCGAGCAGGTCGCACAGTACAAACGCGAAGGCTACGTTTGCCCGGTGCCGGTCATGCCCGCCGCAGACGCCCTGAAGCTGCGCGAGCAGCTCGAGGCCCATGAAGCCACGCAGGGCGGAAAACTCCAGGCCACCGAGCGAAGCCGCGCTTTCCTGCTCTTCAAGTGGCTCGACGACCTTATCCGCGACCCGCGCGTGCTCGACCCGATCGAGCAGCTGATCGGGCCGGACATCCTCTGCTGGAGCACGATCTTCTGGATCAAGGACGCAGGCTCGAAGAGCTTCGTCTCCTGGCACCAGGACAACACCTATTGGGGCCTCTCCTCGCGCAACGTCGTCACCGCGTGGTTCGCGATTTCCGACGCCAGCGTCGAGGCGGGATGCATGCGCGTCATGCCGGGCTCGCACCTGGGCCGGGCGCTGGAGCACGAGGACACCTATCACGAAGACAACATGCTGACGCGCGGCCAGGCGATCAAGGAGATCGACGAGTCGCGCGCGGTGAGCATGCCGCTCAAGGCGGGCGAGATGTCGATCCACAACTACTGCCTGGCGCACGGCTCGGGGCCGAACCATTCCGGCGACCGGCGCATCGGCGTGTCGATGCACTTCATGCCGCCGCAGACCCGGCAGGTCGTGGGCAGCTGGGATTGCGCGGCCCTGGTGCGCGGCGAGGATCGGTACGGCAATTTCGTGCCGACGCCGAGACCGCAGCGGGACTTCGACCCGGTTGCAGTCGCGTTCCACGCGCAGGCCGCGAAGGCGATGCGCGACGTGCTTTATGCGGGAGCGGAGAAGAACCTGCAGCGGCTCTGATCATGGACAAGAGCGACGGCGGGAATGAATCCGCGCCCGCGCCGACCGGCGATGGCGTCTCGCCGCCCGGACGCTAGCCCAGACGCTAATGCCCGTGATACGCGCAGCGGAGGAAACATGAAGAAGCCGGCTTCGAGCGGCGGCGCATCGGCCTCCAGGCTGATCGACAAGAGGATCGCCGAGCTCGGCGACTGGCGCGGCGAGACCCTGGCCAGGATGCGCAAGCTAATCCAGGAGGCGGACCCCGAGGTCGTCGAGGAGTGGAAGTGGATGGGCACGCCGGTCTGGGAACACGACGGCATCCTCTGCACCGGCGAGTCCTACAAGTCGGTGGTGAAGCTGACCTTCGCCAAGGGCGCTTCGCTGAAGGACCCCGCCAGGCTCTTCAACTCGAGCCTCGACGGCAACGTCAGGCGCGCGATCGACATCCATCAGGGCGAGGAGGTCGACGCGGGCGCGTTCAAGGCGCTCATCCGTGCCGCGATCGCGCTCAATACGTCCGGCAAGAAGGCAAAGGCGAAACGAGCGAAGTAGGTTTGCCTTGGCAATGCGCGTGCTTGGAGTATTCGTCTTCTTGAGCGTTGCCGCGGCCACGCGTGCCGATGAAATGCTTTGGACGCGCATCCAGACCGACACCAACATCGTGGTGCTGACACGCCACATGCAAAGCGCCGGCGGCAAGGGACTCGTCTGGGACGAGAGCGGCGGTTGCAAGGGCGAAGCCCGCCTCACCGCCGAAGGTCGAGCAGATGCCAAGAAACTCCGCGAGGAGTTCGCTGCACGGTCCATCAAGGCCTTCGCCATCAGCTCGCCCATGTGCCGCTGCCTCGAAACCGCCCGGATCGCTTTCGGCGAAGCGCTCACGGATCCCGACCTGCGCGAGGTCGCCAGCGCCGACACGGAGCGCCTTAGCGCGTTTGCGCGCAAGGCGACCCGCCTTCTCCTCGAGCATCGCGGGCCTGCGCCGATCGTTTTCGTGAGCCATCGTCCGAATATCGAGCTTTTGACGCTCGAGTTGGTCAACGAAGGCGATCTCGTGGTCGGCAAGATCTCCGACTCCGGTGAGATAGTGGTGCTGGGTAAGATGCGGCTGCCCCGATGAGCTCGAGCGAACGCGCAGCCTTCTTTGCGACTGCGATCGTCCTCGCGTCATGGCTTCCGTGCGCGCTCGCGCTCGACAGGGACGGCGCCATCGATGCCGCCAGGCGCCAGGTGAAGAGTCATTGCACGAGCGAAACCGCGTGCTCCTTTACCGCCAGGGTCGAGAAGGACAAGTGGTACGTGCGCGTCGAATATCCGGGCGGCCACGCGATATTCATCCTCGACCAGACCGGAAAAATTGTCGGCAGGATGGAAGGCCGCGATAGCCAACAGTGACCTATTCAACACCGGTACGCGAAGTATCTCGGCGGCGCACGCCGACTTGCGGGAAAAAAGCGTCAGCGCAGCAGTTCGCAATTGCGCCGCCCTGTCGCCTGGCGTAACGTCTCCGCGCTGGCAAACCAACCATAAGAACGCCGGCAAAAACGGGAGGACGCCATGAGCGCCAATCTCTACGCAGCACCGAGGGCGAACGTACAGGCGCCCGAGACCGACCCTGCCATGCCGCGCGAAGTGCTGAAGCGCATCCGCAACGCCTGGGTCGCCGGCATCTTCTCCGGCTGCGTGACGCTCGCCATCACGCTGCTCGCGATGTCCGGCAGGAGCGTCCTCGGCTACTCGGCGTGGGAGCTGATCGACGTGGCCTTGATCTTCGGCCTGACGTTCGGCATCTACAAGAAGAGCCGCACCTGCGCCATCCTGATGCTCGTCTACTTCGTCGTCTCGAAGATCATGCTGTTCGTCGAGGCGCGTCCCTCCAGCGGCATCGTGATGGCCGTGGTGTTCATCTACTTCTACGCGCTCGGGGTCGCCGGCACATTCCAGTACCACAAGCTTGTGCGGGCACCCAAGATTGGTTCATCCTAGCGACCTACCGCTCGGATGGACGATCGCCGTGCCGGCGATCGCGTGAGGACGAACCCTGGCTTCCAGAACGGCTTGCTGTTCCTGCGGACAGCTGCGCATCGAAGTGCAAGGTGAGCCGCGAGGCGTCGGCGTCTGCCACTGCCTCGCGTGCCAGCGAAGAACCGGCAGCGTGTTCGCCGCGCTGGCGAGCTTCGCCGCGCCGTTCGCGGTATCGGGCGACGCCCGGGAGTACGTCCGCGCCGGAGACCAGGGCGCCCGGTTCAGGTTCAGGTTCTGTCCGGTCTGCGGAACCAACCTCTTCCACACCGAAGAGGGCCGCGAAGGTTCGGTGAGCGTCGCGGTGGGCGCATTCGCCGATCCCGCCTTTCCGGCGCCCCGCGTTTCGGTCTACGACAGCCGCAGGCACCCGTGGGTCGAGTTGCCGCCCGGCACGGAGAGGTTCCACAAAGACCCTCCCTGATGGCCGCAACGCTCAAGCTGACCATACTTCCGGCCACCCGCGCTCGCTGGCCCGACGTCGAGGCGGTCTTCAACGGCAAGGGCTGCTCGATTGCGCGCGGCTGCTGGTGCATGTGCTATCGCCGCAGCGGCGCTCGCGGACCCTTGCCGACGGGCATGAAGCGCGCCGAAGCGAACCGCGCCGACCTCAAAGCGCTCGTCGACGCCGGCCGCTCGCCCGGCCTCGTCGCGTATCACGACGGATTGCCGGTCGGCTGGGTCTCGCTCGCGCCGCGCGAGGAGTTCGCGCGGCTGAAGCACTCGCCGGTGATGAGGCCTGTCGACGACAAGCCGGTCTGGTCGATCATCTGTTTCGTCGTCCCGTCGCAGCATCGCGGCCAGGGCGTGGCCACCGCCCTGCTGCGCAGCGCGCTCGCCTACGCGCGCAAGCGCGGTGCGACGCTGGTCGAAGCCTATCCCGTGGACAAGCGCGGTCGATCCAGGGACGATGCGATGTGGTTCGGCGCGAAGTCGATGTACGACCGCGCCGGCTTCAAGGAAGTGGCGCGGCGCAAGCCCGCGCGGCCCGTGGTCCGGCGCAAGGTGTGACGATGGCTGCTTCGGCGGAACAACTGCATGAGCTCCTGATGTACTGCATGGACTTCGGCAAGACCCTGCTCGAGCGCGCGGGCGAGTTCTATCCCTTCGGCGCAGTGATACGGCGCGATGGCAAGCTCGAGGCCGTGGGCGGCTACGACGGCAACGAGAAGCCGAGCTCGCAGGACATCTATCAGCTGCTTACGCAAGCCTTTGCCTCGCAAGCCAGGGCCGGCGACATACTCGCGATGGCGCTCGCCGCGCACGTGAACATCCCGCGCGACTACAACCCTCCATCGCCCGACGGGGTGAGGGTGCACCTGGAAAGCGACGGATTCAGCCGATTCCTGTACGTGCCGTACACTCTCTCCAGGGAGGGGTGGCTGCGACGCAGAACCGTCGCCAGCTATGCCGATCCGATACCGGTCGGCATCCCGCCGCAGGTTTTCCGAGGTTCCGAGCATGCCGACTAGCACCATCCGCCTGCACCGAGTCCTTCGCGCGCCGCCCGAGCGCATCTATCGCGCCTTCCTCGACCCGAGCGCCATGGTGAAGTGGCTGCCGCCGAACGGCTTCACCGCCAAGGTCCATCAGTTCGATGCCAAGGTCGGCGGCTCCTACCGGATGTCGTTCACCAACTTCACCACCGGCCACAGCCACTCCTTCGGCGGCGAGTTCCTCGAGCTCGTGCCGAACGAGCGCATCCGCCACACCGACCGGTTCGACGACCCGAACCTGCCCGGAACGATGCAGACCACGATCTCGCTGAAGAAGGTATCGGTCGGCACGGAACTGAGCGTGGTGCAGGAAGGCGTGCCGGAGATGATTCCGCCCGAGGCTTGCTATCTCGGCTGGCAGGAGTCGCTGCTGCTGCTCGGGAAGCTGGTCGAGGCGGAGATCCGGGACTAAGACTTGAGGCGAAGGGAGGGTTCATGAAAGGCTATTTCTGGGGAGTGCTGTGGCCGCTCGGCTTCTCGATCGCCTGCTTCATTTTCTCGGTGGATTACGCGTTCGAGCATCGCCAGGCGAACCTGCCGGCGTTCCTCACGTACGCGACGGTCGGCGGCCTCGGGCTCTTCGTGAGCATCGCCTTCGTCGCGCTCCATGGACGGATCGCCGCGCTCGAAAGACGGCTTGGCGAGCGGCCGTAGCCTGCGCTAATAATTGCGGGCATGACCACCGCGCTCCTCATCGTCGACATACAGAACGACTACTTCCCCGGCGGCGCCATGGAGGTGGTCGGCGCGCGGGCGGCCGGCGCCCAGGCGGCCAAGCTGCTCGATGTGTTCCGCGAGCAGGCCCGGCCGGTGATCCACATGCAGCACATCGCCACGCGCGCCGGCGCGACATTCTTCCTGCCCGGCAGCCTCGGCGCGGAGATCCACGAAGCGGTGCGGCCGGCGGCCGGCGAGGTGGTGTTCCAGAAGCACTTCCCGAGCAGCTTCCGCGAAACGCCGTTGCTCGAGCACCTGCGCCAGGCCCGCATCTCGGCGCTCGTGATCGCCGGGATGATGACGCACATGTGCATCGACACCACGACGCGCGCGGCGGCCGACCTGGGCTTTGCCTGCTCGCTCGCGCACGACGCGTGCGCGACGCGCGCGCTGGCGTTCAACGGCGTGCAGGTGGCCGCGGAGAGCGTCCAGGCGGCCTACCTCGCCGGACTGAACGGCCTGTTCGCGAAGGTGCGCTCGGTCAACGAGCTCGTGACCGAGCTTCGTCCCTAGCAGGCCTTGTCGACCGGCATCGAATTCGCGCTCGGCGCGATGCTGTTCTTCGGCCTGGGCGATCTCGTCTACAAGCGCGCCGCCATGGCCGGCGTGCAGGCGCACCATTTCCTCATGATGCAATCGTGGGGGTTCGCCGCCTCGGTCGCGCTCTACGGCGCGCTCACCGGGACGCTGCACTTTGTCGCCGGCTCGCTCTGGGGCCTGCTCGCCGGGCTCTTCATGTTCACCGGCTTCTACAACTTCGCAGCCAGCCTGCACGGAGGCTCGATCAGCATCAATGCGCCGATCTTCCGCCTGAGCTTCGTCCTCACCGCGGCGCTCGCCATCGCGCTGCTCGGCGAGCCGCTCACGCCTGCGAAGAGCGCAGGCATCGCGCTTGCCCTGGCGGCGGCGTGGCTGCTGCTCGGCGGCGGAGCGGACGGCGACGACGCGAAACGCGAGACCCTTTCTTCCCTGGCGCGGGTCATCGTGGCGACCGTGGCGGTCGGGATCGGCAACTTCGTCTATAGCCTCGGCCTGCGCGCCGGCGCGACGCCCGCCTCGATCATCGTCTGCCAGGCGGCGGTCGTGGTGAGCTGCTCGACGCTCCTGGTGCGCATCGCGGACGGGCGGATCCGCCCTTCCGGCCCGGTGGTACGCCATGCACCGCGCGCTTCGGTGGTGCTCGCGCTCGCCTTCGTCTTCATGGTCGAAGCCATGGCGCGCGGACAGGCGAGCATCGCCGTGCCGATCGCGCAGATGGGCTTCGTCGTCACGGCGCTGCTCGGCTTCGTCTTCCTGCGCGAGCGCTTCACCGTGCGCAAAGGCGTCGGCATCGCCGCAGCGCTGGCAGCATTGGCAAGCCTTGCCTTCGCTCAATGGGCGGTGGCAGGCGACCTCGGCGTGGTGCTGCTGCACGGCAAGGGCGGCTCGCCGACCGGCTACATCCGCGGCCTTGCCGATGCGCTGCAGGCGAAGGGCTATCCCGTGGCGGCGCCCGCCTTCGCCTGGTCCAAGGACCGCATCTACGACGCTTCGTTCGAGGCAGCGATGCTCGAGATCGACCAGGCTGCGCAAGAGCTGAGGCAGAAGGGCGCGAAATCGATCGTCGTGGCCGGCCATAGCCTGGGCGCCAACGTCGCGCTCGGTTACGCCGCCCGCCGGGAAGGCCTGGCCGGCGTCATCGCGCTCGCCCCCGCCCATTCGCCTGAATCGGCGAACTTTGCCCGACGCTTGAGCGGGGAGGTGAGCCGCGCGCGCGACCTCGTGGCCGCGGGGCGCGGAAAGGAAAGGCTCAGGTTCGGCGACCTGAACCAGGGACAAAGCGTGGCGGTGAACGCGACGCCCGAGATTTATCTCAGCTGGATGGACCCGGACGGTGCGGCGGTCATGCCGAGATCCGCGGCCGCTTTCAAGGCGTCGACGCCGCTACTCGTCGTGAACGGGCAGTTCGACCGCAGCTCCCGCGGGCCGGACTATTTCTTCGACAAGGCGCCTCCGCATCCGAAGAGCAAGTTCGTCGTTGTGTCGTCCGACCATTTCGATGTCCCGGCCGCTGCCGTCGACGTGGTAGAGAGCTGGCTCGCTGGACTCGGGCCCCAATAATCAGGGCTCTGACCCCGAATTCAGCGGCTGCGCAGGCGGCGGTCGCGCAGGCGGCCGAAGGGGAAGAGCACGACGTTGCGCAGGCCCTCGATCGGCGAGAGCTGCGAGAGCGAGCGCGAGGCTTCCTCGACGAACTGCTGGATGA
>CAYZFN010000226.1:0-10512 GCA_964477695.1 uncultured Enterobacteriaceae bacterium
TATCACGGCGCGCGCGCCGCAGGCGTGTCGACTGCGCCGCTTTCCATCGCGGTGCCCGGTGAGGACGAGCCGCTGGCGCTCGACATGGGCTCGGGCGTGGTCTCGATCGGCAAGCTGATGCAGGCCCGGCGCACCGGCGAAATGCTCGCGCCCGGGCTCGCGCTCGATCGCGAAGGCAATCCAACCACCGATCCGCGCAGCGCCGCCATACCGCTGCCGCTCGGCGGCGCGAAGGGGTCAGGTCTTGCGCTGATGATCGAATGCCTGGCCAGCCTGCTCTCCGGCAACCCGATCCTGGCCGAGGCGCTCGAAGGCACGCCGGCGGGGCGCCGTCACACGCAGAACGGGCTCGTCATTGCCATCGATGTTGCGCGCTTCGTTCCACGGGACGTTTTCCACAAGGAAGTGGGCCGACTGGTCAAATCTTTGAAGAAACTCCCTGCACAAGCCGGCGCTGAAATCCTGATGCCGGGCGAGCGCGGCAGCCGCCACGCGGCGAGGCGACATGGCGACGTGCCGATCGCGCCCGCGGTGCTCGAAGAGCTGCGCGCGCTCGCGCATTCGCTCGGGGTGGAGGTTCCCGCATGAAAGCGCCACTGGCCATTTTCCTGATGTGCGCGTCGCTGGCGTGGGGCCAGGCAAAGCCGGTGCACATCATCGTGCCGTTCCCGCCGGGCGGCACCGCGGACGCGCTCGCGAGACTTACGGCAGAGCGGCTGCCGCCGCTCCTCGGTCAGCCGGTGCTTGTGGAAAACCGGGCAGGCGCAGGCGGCAATTTGGGCGCAGAGCAGGTGTTCCGCGCCGAGCCCGACGGGCTGACGCTGCTCTCCTCGCCGCCGCACATCCTCACGATCAACCACCTGCTCTACAAGCTGAGCTTCGATCCTTCAAAGTTCGTGCCGGTGAGCCTGATCGCGAGCTATCCGAACGTGCTCGTCGCCTCGGCGAAGGTGCCGGCGGAAAGCCTGGACGAGCTGATCGCGCTGGCGCGCGCCAACCCCGGCAAGCTCACGATCGCGTCGCAGGGCAACGGCACCAGCACCCATCTCACCGCCGAGCTTTTCAAGTCGATGGCGAAGATCGACCTGCTGCACGTGCCCTATAAAGGAACCGCGCCCGCGCTCGCCGACCTGCTCGGCGGCCAGGTCGATGTGATGTTCGACAACCTGATCACCATGATGCCGCAGGTCAAGGGCGGCAAGCTGAAGCTGCTCGGCGTGGGCTCGGCGAACCGGGTGGCGGTCTTCCCGGACGTGCCGGCGATCGCCGAGAAGCTGCCTGGGTTCCATTCCGAGACGTGGATGGGCATCGTCGCGCCGCCGGGCACGCCGGCGTCGGTCGCGGCGCGGCTCTCCGCCGCGATCGGCAGCGTGGTGCGGCAGCCCGACTTCCGGCAGCGGCTGATCGACTTCCAGGCCGAGCCGCTCGGCTCGACGCCCGAGGAGATGGCGCAGGTGATCCGCCAGGACACCGAGCGCTGGACCGAAGTGATCCATAGCGCCGGGATCAAGATCGACTAGCCCGCTTCCTCTCGGTACAGGCCGAGCGAGCGCATCGCCGGCAGGTCGTTGAACGAGAACAGCACCGCCTCGTGCGGCGCGCTGTGCGCGTACCATGTCCACGAGGGCACGCAGAAAATGTCCTTCTCTTCCCACTCGAAATGCCGGCCGCCGATCTCGGACGAGCCGCGGCCCTGCGCGACCTGATAGACGATGCTTCCCGTGTGCCTTTTCTTCTTTTCCTGACTCGAGACCAGCTCGAGCCGGGCGCCGATCGTCGGCATGATGGGACCGCCGGTGAGCGGGTTCGTGTATTCGTGCACCGCGCCGTTTTTCTTCAGCGCGGCATAGCTCTGGTTCCACCTGTAGAGGAAGACCGGCGAATAGGGCTTAGCCCAGTTGTCGCGTGAAAGAGGCGAGGGCGTCTGCACGACCTCCGGATGCACTTCGTAGAAGTTGGCATCCAGCGAGTTCATGAGCGGGATATCGAGCCCGTCCTGCCAGACGCATTGCGTGCCGTCGCGCTCCACGCCGTGATCGTGCCAGGTGCCGTTCGGCGTGAGCACGAGGTCGCGCGCGCCGAGGCTCAGGCGCTCGCCGTCGACCACCGTGTAGGCGCCGCGTCCTTCCATGACGAAGCGAAGCGCCGAGGCCTGGTGGCGATGCGCCGACGTGAACTCGCCGGGGTTCATGATCTGTACGCCGGTGTAGAGCAGTCCCGCCGCGGCGCTCCATTCCTTGCGCCCCGGATTGACGAGCATCACCACGCGGCGTGCCGCTTTTTCCGCCGACACGAGCTCGGCCGCTCTTCTCACGTAAGGCTCGACCGTTTTCCACCGCCACAGGATCGGCACCGATTTTGGCTGCGGATACCACGGCTCGATCTCGTTCGCGACCGTCCAGAGCGCTCCGAGCTGCTCGGCCTGGAGCTCCCGGTAGTAGGCTTCGAGCTCGGGCGTGTCGTCGACGTTCGCGCGACCGACGACGTTCTCGCGCTTCACGGCTGGTGTTTCAGGCGCCCCGGAAGCGAAAGGACCACGGGGAAGCGGCTCTTGGGCTGATCTCCGCCGGCGCCCACGAAGCGAACCGCGCCGTCCTCGGAAACGAGCCATACTTCATAGGCGCCAGCAGCGAGGTAGGCGTTGGTTTTCTCCGCAACCTCGGCGTCCACATTGGAGGCTGAAAGAATCTCGACGCAGATCTCGGGCGCGCGCGTATAGGGCGTGATCTCGCCGAAGGCTTGCATGAACGCCGGCGACGCCCAGGCGATATCGGGCACCCGGATGCCGATGCGCGTAAGGATCGAGCATTCGGTGATCACCATTCCCTGCAGCTGGCGCCCGAGCTCGAGGGCGAGCACGGCCTGAAGCCGGCCGTGCCGGTTGCTCGACGGCGTCATCTCGACCTTGCCCCACGCGTTCAGCTCGATCTTGTAGGGCAGCTCGCGCAGCGCGAGGTCGTTCAGCGCCTGCTGCCAGCGCTGGACGAGCATCTCGGCGGTCGACGGCTCGGGCATGGAGGACACTATACGCTCCGCTCACACGCCGAGATAGCGGTGTTGCGCGCCCACATCGGTGGCGAGCTCGCGGGAATTTCCGCTCCAGACTACGCGGCCTTTCTCCAGCACGTAGTGGCGCTCGGCTACCCGGGTAAGCGCGCCTACGTCCTTGTCGATCAGCAGGATGGACACACCGCTCGCCTTGAGCTCGGCGATGGAGCGATAGATCTCGGCGCGGATGCGCGGTGCAAGCCCTTCGGTCGCCTCGTCGAGGATGAGCAGCTTCGGGTTGGTCATCAGCGCCCGGCCGATGGCGAGCATCTGCTGTTCGCCGCCGGACAGCTCGTTGCCGTAGTGCTCTTCGCGCTCGCGCAGCGCGGGAAAGAGCTGGTAGACCGCCTGCAGGCTCCAGGTGCCGGGGCGGGCGGTGGCGACGAGATTCTCGCGCACCTTGAGGTTCGGGAATATCTGGCGCCCTTCCGGGACCAGGCCGAGGCCCGCCTGCGCGATGCGATACGAGGGCAAGCCGTGAATCGCCTTCCCCTCGAAGCGGATCTCGCCGGCGCGCGGCCGCGTGATGCCCATGATCGACTTGACGGTGGTCGTCTTGCCCATGCCGTTGCGCCCGAGCAGCGTGACGACCTCGCCGCGGCGTATGTCGAGCGAGACGCCGAACAGCACCTGGCTTCGTCCGTACGCGGTTTCGAGCCCGCGGATCTCCAGCACTACGCGTCCTCCCCGAGGTAGGCGCGGCGCACCTCCGCATTGCCTCTTATGTTTTGCGGTGTGTCGGTCGCGATCACGCGTCCGTACACCAGCACGGAGATCCGGTCGGCGAGGCGGAACACCGCGTCCATGTCGTGCTCGACCAGCACGATCGCGTGGCGCTGCTTGAGCGCGGCGAGGAAGGCGATCATGCGCTGCGATTCCTCGGCGCCCATGCCGGCCATCGGCTCGTCGAGGAGCAGCAGCCGCGGCTGCGTGGCGAGCGCCATGGCGACTTCGAGCTGCCGCTGCTCGCCGTGCGAAAGATTCGCGGCCGTCGCGCCCGCGCGCTCGGCCAGCCCCACGTCGTGAAGGATCTTTTCCGCCGGAGCGCGCAGCGCTTCATCGCGAAAGGCCGGGCGCCAGAACCGGAACGAATGGCCGCTCGACGCCTGCACCGCGAGCGCCACGTTCTCGAGCGCGGTGAATTCCCTGTAGATGCTGGTGATCTGGAAGGAGCGCGCGAGCCCCTTGCGGGCGCGTCGTGGCGCCGGCAGAGCGGTGACGTCCTCGCCGGCGAACCGGATGCGCCCCGAGTCGGGACGCAGGTTGCCGGCGAGCTGGCTGATGAAGGTGGTCTTGCCTGCGCCGTTCGGGCCGATCACCGCGTGCGTTTCGCCTTCGCGCACGTCGAAGTCGATGCCGTCGCTCGCGCGCAGCGCGCCGAAGCTCTTCGTCAGGCCGGCGACCTCAAGCATCGCGTCGCAAGATGCCGGCCAGGCCGCGCTTGAAGAAGATGACCGACAGCACGAGCAGCGGGCCGAGGATCACCTGCCAGTGCTGCGTCCAGCTCGAGAGCACGTCCTCGAGCACGAGCAGCGCGGCCGCGCCGGCGAGCGGGCCGGCGGGCGTGCCCATGCCGCCGAGGATGACCATGAACATGATCTCGCCCGAGCGCGTCCAGTGCATGAAGTCGGGCGTGAGGTAGGCGGTGTGGTTGACGAGCAGCGCGCCGGCGAGCCCGCCCATGGCGCCGGCGATGACGAACGCGAGCAGGCGGTAGGGATAGGGCGAAAGGCCGATCGCGCGCGTGCGCGCCTCGTTCGACCGGGCGGCGCGGATCACCATGCCGAAGCGCGAGTTGACGATGCGCTGGGTGAGGTAGATGGCGGCGAGCATCAGGACCAGCACGACGTAGTAGAACTGCACCGGGTTGGCGAGATCGAAGGCGCCGAAGTCGCTGCGCGACTTCAGGCGCATGCCGTCGTCGCCGCCGAATACGTCGAGCGAGATGCCGAGGTAGTAGAGCATCTGCGCGAAGGCCAGGGTGATCATGATGAAGTAGATGCCGCTCGTGCGAATCGACACCGCGCCGATCGCCGCCGCGACCAGCGCCGAGGCGCCGATCGCCACGGCAAGCTGCAGCCAGCCGTTCGCGACGCCGTAGAAGGCGAGGATGCCGACCGCATAGCCGCCGACGCCGAGATAGGCGGCATGGCCGAAGGACACCATGCCGCCGTAGCCGAGGATCAGGTCCAGGCTTACCGCGGCGATGGCGAAGATCATCACGCGGCGCGCGAGCTCGAGGTAATAAGGCTGGTTCAGCGCGGCGACGACCGCGGGCAGGGCCGCCAGAACGAGCACCGTGATCGTCCAGATAATCGCGCGCCGGCTCATCGGCTGGTGAACAGGCCCGCGGGCTTCACGGCGAGCACCACCGCCATGAGCAGGTAGATGAGCATCGAGGCGAGCGCCGGGCCGGCGGCTTCGGCCGCGGTGGGCGAGATCAGGCTCGCGAGCATCGGCTTCAGGAAAGCGCGCCCCATCGTATCGACGATGCCGACGATGAGCGCGCCGACCAGCGCGCCGCGGATCGAGCCGATGCCGCCGATGACGATGACCACGAACACCTGGATCAGGATCAGCTCGCCCATCCCGGGCTGCACCGAGTAGATCGGGCCGGCCATCAGGCCCGCGAGCCCGGCGAGCGCCGCGCCGACGCCGAACACCACCGTGTAGAGCAGGCGGATGTTGACGCCGAGCGCGCCCACCATCGTGCGGTTGCTCGCCCCGGCACGGACCAGCATGCCGAGCCGCGTTCGCGTGACGACGTACCAGAGGACGAGCGCGACCGCCAGGCCGACGGCAATGACGGCGAGCCGATACACCGGATAGGTCGAGCCCGGGAAGAGCCGCACCTGGCCCTGCAGCCAGCCGGGCAGCGCCGTGTAGAGCGATGCGCGGCCCCAGAGGATCGCGACCAGCTCGTTGAAGAACAGGATCAGGCCGAACGTCGCGAGCACCTGGTCGAGGTGGTCGCGCGAATAGAGCGGCCGCATCGTCGTCACTTCCACGGCCATGCCGACGACCAGCGCGCCGGCGAGGCCGAGCAGCACGCCGGCGGGATAAGAGCCTGTCCACTGCGCCGCCGCGACGAAAAGATAGGCACCGACCATGTAGAGCGCGCCGTGCGCGAGATTCACCAGGTTCATGATGCCGAGCACGAGCGTGAGCCCGGCCGCCATGAGGAAGAGCATGACGCCGAGCTGGACGCCGTTCAGAAGCTGCTCGAAGACGAGGGTCAGTGGCATAAAAAAAAGGGGCGCGTGCCGCGCCCCGTTTTTCAGCGACAGCCGGGCCGCCGCCTCACTTCATCTTGCATTCCTGCCAGTAGGCGTCCTTGTGCTTCTCGAACGCCTTCTGCTGGATCTGCATCTCCACGCCGTCCGGTCCGCCCTTGACCGCCTTCAGCAGGTAGAAATCCTGGATCGGATGATGGTTGACGTTGAACTGGAATTTGCCGCGGATCGAGTCGTAGTTCGCCTTCTCCATCGCCGCAACCATGCCGTCCACGTTCTTCAGGTTGCCCTTGACGGCCTTCACGGCCGAGTCGATGAGCAGGATGGCGTCGTAGCTCTGCGCGCCGTAGAACGAAGGCGTGTAGCCGAACTTCTTCCGGAAGTCGGCCACGTACTTCTCGCTCGCCGGGACCTTGAGGTCGGGGCTCCAGAAGCGCGCCTCGTACTGGCCGACCGCGGCGTCCTTGAGCGCCGGCAGCGTCGTCTCGTCCACGGTGAACACGGAGTAGAGCGGGATCTGCTCGCGCAGCCCGGCCTGCACGTACTGGCGCACGAACTGGATGCCCATGCCGCCGGGATAGAAGACGAACACCGCCTTCGGATTCTTCGCGCGCAGCTGCGTGATCTCGGCCTGGTAGTCCTGCTGCCCGAGCTTGGTATAGACCTCGTCGACGATCTTGCCCTTGTAGTAGCGCTTGAGGCCCGCCACCATGTCCTTGCCGGCCTGGTAGTTCGGCGCCATGACATAGAGGTCGTTGACGCCTTTCTCCTGCAGGTACTTGCCGAGCGCCTCGGGGGACTCGTCGTTGTTCCAGGAGGCGGAGAAATAGAGCCGGCTGCACTGCGATCCGGCGAGCGGGCTCGCGCCGGCGTTGGCGCCGACCATGATCTTGCCCGCGCCAGTGACCACCGGCACGACCGCCATCATGACGTTGGACCAGATGACGCCCGACATGATGTCCACCTGGTCTTTCTTCAGCATCTCGTTGGCGAGCTGCACGCCGACATCGGGCTTGGTCTGGTCGTCTCCATAAACCACCTCGGCCGGCAGGCCGCCGACCTTGCCGCCGAGGTGCTCGAGCGCGAGCTCGACCGAGTCCTTCATGTGCTTGCCGATGATCCCCTGCGGGCCGCTCATCGTCGTGATGAAGCCGATCTTGATCTTCTGCTGCTGCGCCATCGCCGGCGCGCAGGCGAGCGCGCACGCGGCTAGCGCGGCGAGCGCCGTGACTCGAAATGGGGTCGACACCGCTTCCTCCTCCTCAGGAAATATAGTTCAGCTATCGTTTGGCGTCAGGCAGTCTAGAAGAGCACGCTCGGATTGCGCAAGGGCTGGTCGCGCTCGATCAGGTTGATCTGCTTCGCCTCGATCTCCCAGCCGACCTGCCGCCGGCGCAGGCGATGGCCGCACCACCCGGCCAGTAGCCGCGTCTCTCCCGCCCGATACTCGGAGAGCAGGAGGTTCGACCGCACCATGAGCACGGTCCGCTCCCCGGTGCGGAAGGGCTCGACGTTGGCGACGAAGCGCACGGTGCGCGAAGGCGGCACCTGCGACCACGCGCTTCCGGTGCCGAGGCGGTAGATGCGGTCTTCCAGGCGCCTGCGGTCGTCGAAGAACACGCTCACCTCGCGCCTTGGATCGCCCGGCGTGGCCGCGGTCGGCACCCAGACCACGCACTCCGGCGCGTAAAGCTCGAGCCAGTCCTTGTAGCGTCCCTCGTCGAGCAAGCGTGCCTCGCGCTCGAGCAGCGCCCGGCACTGCTCGCGGATCGGCAGCTCCTCCACCTCGAGGTCGGGCCGCTGCCAGTCGGAGAAGGCGGCGATGAGTTTCTCGTAATAGGCGTCGTCGACGTAGCTCATCGCTTCACCACCAGATTCGGCTGTGCGCTCATCAGCCGCTGCCACTCCTTCATGTGCTCGCGCATGAAGACTTCGTCGGTGGCGGGCGCCTTGAGGGTACCGTCGGCGAGCGTCTGCACGCGCCCCGGGATGCCGAGCCCGCGATGCATGTATACCCACTCGTCCTCGCACGCGGCGAGGCCCTTCTGGATTTCCTCGAAGTTCGCCGCGTCGTCGACCTCGCCGAAGTTGGGAAAGCTTTCCTGGGTGCGCATGCGGATCGCGTTCACGGCCGCGGCCATGCCCTCGAGCTCGTTCGCCTCGTCGACGATCGCGGTCGCGTACCAGACGCTGTCGGTCTCGTCGACCGCGAGCGGCTGGAACACCTGGATATGGTTTCCGAGGATGGACAGGTTCGGGAAGATGTTGATGTTGACCGGCTCCGAGGCTGCGAGATCGAGCGCGCGGGCCGCTCTGTGTCCCAATTTCTGCCGGATCAAGGCTTCATAGCGTTGCATCCCCGGCTGCAGGCCTTCCATCTCCCAGAGCGCGCCGGGATGCCTGGCGACGTTCGGGCGCTTGTCCTTGAAATGGTGCCCGCGACCGAAGGACTGCACGTACATCGGCGTCTCGTCGGGCTTACCGCGGTAGAAGGACATGCCCTTGTTCGGATCGTTCTCGCCGCGGTTTTCCATTTCCAGGAGCGAGCGATGCGAGAACACGACGTGATAGCCGTCGGCGGCGTTGTCGTAGGCGAGCTTCCAGTTGCCCTTGAACCTGAGGCGGTTCGCTTCCACGACCGTCACGCGGCTCCCCGGGTTGCGATCGAGCCATTCGTCGATGGGCCGCTTTGCGGCGCCCAAGTAGTCGCCGAGGGTGGGCGCATCGGGGTTGAGCGTGCCGAAAATGAAGCCCCGGTAGCTTTCGACGCGAGGGACCTGCGCCAGGTTGAACGCCGAGTCCTTGAAGTCGCACGCATAGCCCTCGGGCCACGGCACGCCGCGCAGCTTTCCGCTGTTGAAGTACGTCCAGCCGTGGTAGGGGCATTGGAAGGTGCGCGCCGAGCCGCGCCCGGCGCGGCACACCCGCGCGCCGCGATGGGTGCAGCGGTTGAAGAGCGCGCGCAGCTCGCCCCGCGAGTCGCGCACGACGATGATCGGCCGAGGCCCGAGCCGCGCCGTGACGAAGTCGTCGTTGCGTGGCACCTGGCTCTCGTGGGCCAGGTAGACCCAGACCGCGCCGAAGATGCGCGTCATCTCGAGCTCGAAGATGCGCGGGTCGGTGTAGATCGAGCGGTGCACGCGGTCCTCTTGCACGAGCGCTTGCCAGTCGATGCCCGCCGCTCTGCCGAGATCAGAAAAAGTCGAAATATTCATTCTGTTCCCACTCGGTCGGCTCGCCTTCCGCGGCGGAATGCTGCTCGTTCCATTTCAGAAATCGATTCAGCTCGTTGCGCTTGAGGCGCAGGAAGTAGCTGACGAACACCTCGCCGAGCTCGCGACGGTAGAGCGCCGAGCCCTGCAGCGCGTCGAGGGCGTGTCCGAGGCTGCTCGGGAGGAGCGCCCTTTGCGCGGCGTACGGTTCGTCGTCGCGCGCTCCCGGCTCGAGCTTGCGCTCGACGCCATCGAGGCCGCAGATGATCTGCGAGGCGATATAGAGGTAGGGATTGGCCGCCGGCTCGCCCAGGCGGTTCTCCAGGCGCGTTGCCGGGTCGCCTTCGCCGCCCAGCACTCGCACCATGGCGCCGCGGTGGTCGTACCCCCAGCCGGCGCGATCGGGCGCGAGCGAGTTGGGCCGGTAGCGGCGATAGCCGTTCACCGTCGGGGTGGCGAAGGCGCTGGAAGCGACCGCATGCTCGAGCAGACCGGCCAGCCATGCCTGACCGAGCGGCGAGAGCAGCTCCTTTTCCGACACAAAGGCGTTCTTGCCCGCGCCATCGGCGAGCGATTGGTGCAGGTGCCAGCCGCTCGAGTAATAGCCCTTGAGCGCCGGGCGGCACATGAAGGTGGCGAGGCACCCCAGGCGGCGGCACGCCTGGCGGGTCGCGGTGCGAAAAAGCAGCATGTCGTCCGCGCTCTTCAGCGCTTCCTGCGCGCTGAACGTGCATTCCACCTGGCCCGGGCCCCATTCGTTCTCGACCGAGCGGAGCGGCAGGCCGAGCGCGCCGTAGGCCCGCGCGAGCTCGCCCAGCACGGGCTGCATGAGGTCGAAATTGGTCTCGGAGTGGTAGGAGAAGCCAGGCTCGATCGGGGCGGTCTGCACCGGCCGGCCGCGCACGCCGGGAATCGATACGTGCTCCTCGGAGAGGCGCTCCTCGAGCACGCGCGCGAGGTACCACTCGATTTCCAGCCCGACGATGAGCTGCAGGCGGCGCTCCTTCAGCCGCGCGATC
>CAYZFN010000227.1:0-8945 GCA_964477695.1 uncultured Enterobacteriaceae bacterium
ACCATGCCGACCTGGATCTCGGCGGTGAAGCGGCGCGCCGCGCCGCCCGACTCGGTGAAGATCGCGGTGCCGTTGGCATAGGGATTCGCATTGATCAGCGCGATCGCCTCTTCCAGCGTGGCGGCGCGCAGGACGACGAGCACCGGACCGAAGATCTCGTCCTTGTAGATCGTCATCTGCGGCTTCACCTGGTCGAAGAGAGTCGTGCCGAGGAAGAAGCCCTGCCGGGCCGGCGCCTGGCGGCCGTCCACGACCAGCTTGGCGCCCTCGGCCACGCCTTTGTCGACATATCCGGAAACCTTGCTGCGATGCTCCGCGGTGACGAGCGGTCCCATGTCGACGCCGTCGGCATCGCCCGGGCCGACCTTGATCGCCTTCGCCTTCTTCTCGAGCAGGCGGACGAGCGGATCGCCCGCCGCGCCGACCGCCACCACCGCCGAGATCGCCATGCAGCGCTCCCCGGCCGAGCCGTAGGCCGCGCCGATCAGCGCGTCGGCCGCGAACTCGAGATCGGCGTCCGGCAAAACCACGGCGTGGTTCTTGGCGCCGCCGAGCGCCTGCACGCGCTTGCCGGTCTTCGCCGCCGTCTCGTAGATGTATTTCGCGATCGGCGTCGAGCCGACGAAGGATACGGCGCCGATGCCGGGGTGATGCAGGAGCGCGTCCACCGCGGCCTTGTCGCCGTGCACGACGTTCAGCACCCCGTCGGGCAAGCCCGCTTCCTTGAAGAGCTGCGCCATGCGCACCGATGCCGAGGGCACTTTCTCGGAAGGCTTGAGGATGAACGTGTTCCCGCACGCGATGGCCATCGGAAACATCCACAGCGGCACCATGACGGGAAAGTTGAACGGCGTGATGCCGGTGCAGACGCCGAGCGGTTGGCGCAACGTGTGCGCGTCGACCTGGGTACCGACGTTCTCCGAGAACTCGCCCTTGAGGAGATGCGGGATGCCGCAGGCAAACTCGACCACCTCCATGCCGCGCTGCACCGAGCCCATGGCGTCGGGGAGCGTCTTGCCGTGCTCAGCGGTGACGAGCAGCGCGAGTTCCCGCTGGTTCTTCTTCAATAAACTCAAAAACTCTTGCATCACCCGCGCTCTGCGCAGCGGCGGCGTGTCGCGCCAGGCCGGGAATGCAGCGCTCGCCGCCCTGACCGCTGCGTCTACGGTACCCGCATCGGCGAACGAGACGCGCTTCGCCACCTGGCCGGTCGCGGGATTGAAGACATCGCCAAAGCGGCCGCCCGGCGCCGCCGCGGCCCCGTTGATCCACGCAGGCACGGTCTCGACGCTGTCGGTACGGGAGTGAAATTCGGCGGGTTTGTTCATCGGCAGCCTCTTGCAAAGAAGCCGCCAATGATACTTCAGTGATGCTGCGCGCTCTCGAGCGACTGGAAGAACCGCAGGTTCGGACAGAACTCTTCGGCGCCCTCGCCGCGCTCCGCCGCGAGCCAGCGATGGCAGACGTCTACGGATGGACAGAACGTGCAACGGCGAATCGCGCGCGCCATGTCGCCCGGCCGCACCGACGGATCGTCCGCGACGAGGCCGCGCCGACGCATCATCTGCCAGAGCTCCAGCTCCGGTTCGCGCCGCGACATTGCCCGTGCGACGGCGAAGAAAGCAGGTGACGCGCTCGCTGCAACCATGAGAAGCAGCAGGAGCAGCGCGACAGTGACCAGAAACACCTCCATGATTCACTCCCGCCAGTTCTTCATGCGCTCGATGTAGCCCGCGTTCGGGCAAAACGCCTGATAGCCGGCGTGTCTTTCTCCGCAGAGCCAGTCGGCGCAGCGCTCATGCGCGGCACAGCGCATGCACGCGCGCGCGGCGAGCGCGAACTGCCGCGCGCCCGCCCCTTTCACCCGCGCACCCATGTCGACCCCCTCGAGCGCGAGCAGCTCGGAGAGCAGTAACGGCCGTTCGTCGCTCGTGGCGCCCCACACTGCTAGAGCAGTGACCACGGCGATCACGAGCCCGAGCATCGCCGCGCCGAAGAAGGCGATCGACTGCAGGAACACCGGATCGGCGGCCATGAAGCCACGCTACGCGCGGTTGGCGCAGGCGTTTTGATCTCCCTCAAAATAACGCCATGCCGGGCCGCGTGGTTCCCGCGAAGCTCGATTTCCGCGACGAGACGCCTTATTCGGCCGCCTTCGGCGACGTCTACCACAGCGCGGCCGGCGGGCCGGCCCAGGCGCGGCACGTTTTCCTCGCCGGCAATGGCCTGCCCGAGCGCTGGCGGGGCCGCGAGCGCTTCGTAATCCTCGAGACGGGATTCGGCTCGGGGCTCAATTTCCTGACGACCTGGAACGCATGGCGTCACGACGCGCGGCGTCCCGTCCGGCTGCACTTCGTTTCGGTCGAGAAGCACCCGTTCGCGGTGGACGACCTGCGCGCGATCCATGAGCGGTACGCGGAGCTGCGAACGGAAGCGGCGGCGCTGCACGCGGCGTGGCCGCCGCTGGTCTCGGGCGCGCACCGCCTGGAGTTCGAAGGCGTGCTGCTCACGCTCCTTTTCGACGATGTCGCTGTGCTGCGCGATCTGCGGCTGGCCGCGGACGCGGTCTACCTCGATGGGTTTGCGCCCTCGAAGAACCCGGAGATGTGGACCCACCAGGTGCTGCGTTCGGTATCTCGCCTCGCGGCCAGGGACGCCACGGTCGCGACCTGGAGCGTTGCCGGGCCGGTGCGCGATGCGCTGGAGGAGACCGGCTTCGCCGTGGAGAAACGGGCCGGCTTCGGCGGCAAGCGCGAAATGCTCACCGGCCGCTACACAAAACAGGGACAGACCACCATTTCGGTGGACCGACATGCGGCGGTCGTTGGCGCCGGCGTCGCCGGTGCGGCGGTTTGCGAGCGCCTCTGCTCGCGCGGCTGGGAAGTCGACCTCTATGAGCGCCACGCCGAGCCCGCACAGGAAGCATCGGGCAACCATGCCGGGACGTTTCATCCGATCGTTACACCCGACGACAGTGTCTTCGCGCGGATTACACGCGCCGGTTTCCTCTATGGAATTTCGCGGTGGCGCACGCTCGAGGGGCTGCGCTGGGATCCGTGCGGGGTCCTGCAGCTTGCGCGCAACGACAAGGAAGCGAGCTCGCAGGAACAGGCTGTCGCAGGGCTTCCTGCCGACTACGCGCAGCTCGTGACCGCGGAGGAGGCGACGCGCCACGCAGGCACGGCGCTTCCGGCGCCGGGAGTCTGGTTTCCGTGCGGCGGCTGGCTGCAGCCGCGCACGCTGGTCGATGCCCAACTCAAAGCCTGCGGAGATCGGTTGCGCCGGCACTTCGGCCGCTCGCTGGAGAAGCTGCCCGACGCACCGGTGGTCGTGCTCGCCAATTCTGCCGACGCGCCGAAGCTCGCGCCGGTGCCGCACCTGCGCATGCGGCGCGTGCGCGGGCAGCTGACTTATCTGCCCGAGGATGCGCTCGACGCACCGCGTGTCGTGGTGCTGCGCGGCGGGATGGTGCTGCCGCCGGTGGATGGAATCTGCGTCGTGGGTGCGAGCTATGACATCGACGACGAGGAGCGCTCGCTGCGCGAGGACAGCCACGCCGGCAATCTGGAACGCCTGGCACGCATGATGGCTGCCAATCCTCCCGCTTCGCCGCTCGACGGAAGGGTCGCCTTCCGCGCGGTGACACCCGACCGGCTGCCGGTGGTCGGAAAAATCGGCGAGGGAATCTACGGTGCATTCGCGTATGGTTCGCGCGGTCTGATCTGGGCAGCCCTCGCCGCCGAGATCATCGCCGCCGAGCTCGAAGGCGAGCCCGCGCCGGTGGAAAACGCGCTCCTGAAAGCCCTCGAGCCGGCGCGCTTCAGGCGCCGCGCAGAATCGCGGGCGAAGCCTGCTTCACGTCGCGGATTCCGGTGAGCGCCATGGTGACGTCGAGCTCCTTCTGGATCACTTCCAGCGCGCGCGTGACACCGGCCTCGCCCATCGCGCCCAGTCCATAGACGAAGGCTCGGCCGAGCAGCACGGCCTTCGCGCCGAGCGCGAGCGCCTTGAGCAGGCTCTGGCCCGAGCGCACGCCGCCGTCGCACCACACCTCGAGGCGATCGCCCACCGCCGCGGCGATCTCCGGCAGCGCGCGGATCGACGAGAGCGCGCCGTCGAGCTGCCGGCCGCCGTGGTTCGACACCACGATCGCATCGGCGCCGCTCGCGGCGGCGATCCTGGCATCCTCGACGTCGAGGATGCCTTTCAGGACCAGCGGGCCGCCCCACTGGTTCTTCACCCACTCCACGTCCTTCCAGGAAAGCGTCGCGTCGAACTGGCCGGCGATCCATTGCGAGAGCGTGGTGAGGCTGTCGGCGGCCGGGATGCGGCCCTCGAGGTTGCCGAAGCTCTTGCGCTTGCTGCCGAGCACGTTGAGCGCCCACGCCGGCCGGGAGACGATGTCGCGCAAGGTATTCCAGGTGATTCGCGGCGGCACGGCGAGCCCGTTCTTGAGATCGCGATGGCGCTGTCCCTGGATCTGCAGGTCGAGCGTGAGCACGAGCGCGGAGCAGCGCGCTGCCTTGGCGCGCTCGATGAGCGAGGCGGCGAAGCCGCGGTCGCGCATGACGTAGAGCTGGAACCAGAACGGCTTGTCGGTGCCTTGCGCCACATCCTCGATCGAGCCGATCGACATGGTCGAGAGGGTGAACGGAATGCCGAAGCGCTGCGCGGCGCGTGCGGCGAGCACCTCGCCGTTCGCCCAGTTGAGGCCGAGCAGGCCGATCGGCGCGAGCGCCGCCGGCATCGCGACCTCCTCGCCGAGCAGCCGTGTCTTCGTGGAGCGGCGGTCGACGTCGATGCCGACGCGCTGGCGAAGCGCAATCGCTTCGAGGTCGGCGCGATTCGCGCGCAGGGTGCGCTCGTCGTAGGAGCCGCAATCGACGTACTCGAAGATGACGCGCGCGACGCGACGCTTCGCCATGTCGCGCAGGTCTTCGATGCAGGTCACCGTCCCCATAAAGTCGCAACCCAGGACATGGCGGCGCATTTTACAATGCGAAATGGCGATGACCCGCGCAACCGGCAAGGAGTCGGCGAAGAATCCGATCCAGGTGATCGAGCGGATGATGAAGCTGCTCGACGTCCTGTCCCAGCATCCCGAGCCGCTCGGCCTGAAGCAGATCGCGCAGTACACCGGGCTGCACCCCTCGACCGCGCATCGCATCCTGTCGTCCATGTCCGCTGACCGCATCGTCGATCGCGTGGAGCCGGGCAGCTATCGCCTCGGCATGCGCCTGCTCGAGCTCGGCAACCTTGTGAAATCGCGGATCAGCGTGCGCGAGCTCGCGCTGCCGCTCATGCGCGAGCTGCACGCCCAGACCGGCGAGACGGTGAACCTTTCCGTTCGCCACGACGACGAGATCGTCTACGTCGAGCGCACCTCCTCGGGCCGCTCGGCGATGCGCGTCGTGCACGTGATCGGCGCGCGTGCCTCGCTGCATGTCACCGCCGCCGGCAAGCTTTTTCTCCTCGAGGACGGATTCACGCGGCTACGCGACTACGCGAAGCGCACCGGGCTGGCCGCGCATACCAAAAACACGATCACCAACGTCACCCTGCTCGAGCGCGAGCTCGAGCGCATTCAGCGCCAGGGCTGGGCGACCGACAGCGAGGAAGCCGAAATCGGCGTGCGCTGCGTCGCCGCCGGCATCCGCGACGACGCCGGGCGGCTCGTCGCGGCGCTCTCGCTTTCCACGCCGGCGGACCGGATGAAGCCGCAGTGGGGCGCGCTCGTGAAGGAGACGGCCGAGCGCATCGCCGCCGCCATCGGCCACCAGCCGACGGAGCGGATCGGCGCCGCCTAATCTGGGGAACTAGGCTCCGCTCAAGCCATGCACGGAGAACCAGCCACGTCGATCGCTCCAGAGCTTCGCGGCGCGAAAGCCCGCGCGCGCGGCGAGCGCCTGAAACTCGTCGACGGAGTACTTGTAGGAATTCTCGGTGTGGATGGACTCGCCGCGCTCGAAGAAGAAGCGGTGCGGCCCGATGGCGACCGTCTGCTTCGCCGTGGCGACGAGATGCATCTCGATGCGCCCGGCGGTCGGGTCGTAGAAGGCGTAGTGCACGAAGCGACGGACGTCGAAGTCGCCGCCCAGCTCGCGGTTGATGCGCGCGAGGACATTGCGGTTGAAGGCGGCGGTGACGCCCTGCGCGTCGTTGTAGGCGGCGTGCAGGATGTTCGCGTCCTTCTTCAGGTCCACGCCGACGAGCATCGCGCCGCGCGAGCCGACCTGCGCGCGCGACATCTTGAGGAACGCATGCGCTTCCTCGGGAGTCAGGTTGCCGATGGTCGAGCCGGGGAAGTACACGACGCGGCGGGCGCCGTCGCCGAGCGGCGGAATGTCGAGCGGGCGGGAAAAATCGCCGCGCACCGGCGAGATGCGCAGCCAGGGAAAAGCGCGCGCCAGGCGGCCCACCGCTCCATCGAGCGCGGCCTGCGAGATGTCGACCGGCATGTAGAGCGCGGGGCGCAGCGCCTGGATGAGCAGCCGGGTCTTCAATCCCTCGCCAGTCCCGTACTCGAGCAAGGTGCAGCGCCTGCCGGCGAAGCGCGCGATGTCGTGCAGATGCCGGCGCGTGATCGCTAGCTCGGTACGCGTCGGGTAGTACTCGCGCAGGCGGCAGATCCGCTCGAAGAGGCGGCTACCCTCGGCGTCGTAGAAGTACTTGGGCGGAAGCGACTTGCGGGGCCGGGAAAGCCCCTCGAGGACGTCCTCGGTGAAGCGAAGCTTGGCTAGCTGCTCTGGCCGGTCGCCGCGTGGGTCTCGACCCACTTCTTGATGCGCTGCGCGTCGCCGATTCGGGAGTAACGGCCCCACGAATCGAGAAGTACCACGATCAGGTCCTTCGACGCCAGCCGTACGCGCATGACGAGGCAGCGGCCCGCCTCGCTGATGTACCCGGTCTTGGAGAGGCCGACTTCCCAGCGATGCTGGCGCACCAGCCCGTTGGTGTTGACGTAGGTGAGCGGACGGCCGCGCTCGGAAACCCGCACCGTGGTGCGGTCGCGCGTGGTGAAGTCGCGGATGACCGAGTAGTCGTGCGCGGCGCGCACCAGCTTCGCCAGGTCGCGCGCGCTGGAAACGTTGTACGGCGAGAGGCCGGTCGGATCGACGAAGCGGCTGTCGTGCATGCCGAGCGCCGCGGCCTTGGCGTTCATCGCCGCGATGAAGGGCTCGAGGCCGCCGGGATACGTGCGGCCGAGCGCCGCGGCAGCGCGGTTCTCGGAGGCCATCAGCGCGATCAGCAGCAGCTCGCCACGCGTCAGGATGTTGCCGGGGCGCAGGCGCGAGCGCGTGCCTTTCAGCGAATCGATGTCGTCGCGCGAGATCACGATGCGCTGCTCGAGATCGAGATTTCGGTCGAGGATCACCATCGCGGTCATCAGCTTGGTGATGGACGCGATCGGCGTGACCAGCTCGGAGTTCTTGTCGACTATGGCCTCGCCGGTCGAGGCATCGAGCACTAGCGCCGACGAGGATCTCAGGTAGACCGCTTTATGGGCCTTCGCTTCACCCGCCTGGGCGAAGCCGATCGTGAGCGCGAGGACGAAAAAGAGGGCGAACACGGCGACGATGCCCTCGAGCGGATGGAGTTTGCGTTGCATGGCGCGAAATCTTGTCTAGGCAGCCCGTTTATTCGTTGCGTTTTGGCCATGCCCTGACTGGCGCATGGAGGTCACAGTCTGCCCTACGCCCTAAAAAAACGCAAAGCAAATCAGCGGCTAGTGACCAATTTCTCGAAAAAATGTGAAATGCCGCGGTGTCGGGCCGAGGCTACACCGGCGACTACAGCGAGGCGGCCCGCTCGAGGACCGCGGCGGCTTCGGCCTGCTCCTGCTGCAGCGCCCACATCCGCGCGTATTCGCCTTTGAGCTCAAGGAGTTGCTGGTGCGTGCCGCGCTCGACGACGCGCCCGTGCGAGAGCACCAGGATCTGGTCGGCGTCCATGACCGTCGAGAGTCGGTGAGCGATGACGAGCGTGGTGCGGCCCTCCGCGATGCGCTCGAGCTCCGCCTGGATCGCCTTCTCCGAGCGCGAGTCGAGCGCCGACGTGGCTTCATCGAAAATCAGGATGCGCGGGCTTTTCAGCAACGCGCGGGCGATGGCCACGCGTTGCTTTTCTCCACCCGAGAGCTTGAGGCCGCGCTCGCCGACCATCGTCTCGTACTTCTTCGGCAGCGTCTCGATGAAGTCGTGGATATGCGCCGCCCGTGCCGCGTCGTACACCTCGGCATCGCTCGCCGCCGGCCGGCCATAGCGGATGTTGTACAGGATGGTGTCGTTGAAGAGCACCGTGTCCTGGGGAACGATGCCGATCGCCCCGCGCAGGCTCGCCTGCCTCAGGTCGCGCACATCGGTGCCGTTCACGCGGATGGCGCCGCGCGAAACGTCGTAGAAGCGGTAGAGAAGGCGGGCGAGCGTCGACTTGCCGGAGCCGGAATGGCCGACCACCGCGACGCGCTGCCCGGCCGGGATCGCGAAGCTCACGTCGAACAGGATCTGGCGCGCCTTCTCATAGGAGAAATCGACGTCCGCGAACTCGACCGTGGCCGGCTCGTCGGCCAGATCGCGCGCGCCCGGCCGGTCGTCCACCTCGCGATTCGCCCCGAGCAGGCGGAACATGCGATCCATGTCGAGCAGCGCCTGCTTGATCTCGCGGTACACCATGCCGAGGAAGTTGAGCGGGATGTAGAGCTGGATGAGCAGGCCGTTGACCAGCACGAGGTCGCCGAGCGTGAAGCTCTGCTGCGCCACGCCCTGCGCGACCAGCAGCATGAGCGCCGTCACCGCGACCGCGATGATGAAGCTCTGGCCGATGTTCAGCAGGCCGAGCGACGCCTCGTTCTTCACCGCCGCCGACTCGTAGCTCTTCAGGTTCTCGTCGTAGCGGCGCGCCTCGAAGTCCTCGTTGCCGAAGTACTTGACCGTCTCGTAGTTGAG